>VGFS01000039.1 GCA_016868785.1 Bacteroidota bacterium | reverse complement strand
ACTGGTACGAGGACACCACCACCACCGATATTTTGTTCACGGGAAGTACTTTTGATTTGGGGATGATGTTGAGCACGCGTACGTTGTACTACGAAACCGAAAACAAGGGCTGCAAGAGCGAGCGCACACCGTTGACACTCGTGGTGAAGCCCCGGCCTGCGGCCGGGTTCACGTGGACCCTTTTGTGGCAGCACAAACTGAACTGTGTACCCATCAATACCGCCGGGTTGAGTTTTGTATGGGATTGGGGTGATGGCACCAAAAAGGTGGGATTGCCTGGGGTTCACCAATATGCCGGTCCCGGCAATTACACCGTGAGATTGGTGGTGACCAACAACGCCAATGGATGCAAAGACACTGCGGATATTCCGGTGCTGGTCGACCATACCAACGTAAAATCCATCGCCAAGCAACGCTTTACCGCTTATCCCAACCCGGTGGGTGCTGGGGATGTGCTAGCGCTGAATGGTTTGGATGCCGCAAACATCACTTGGATCGATCCCGCTGGTAGGGTGGTGGCCGAAAGCCAAGTGGCCGACGGCAAAACCAAGGTACCCGCCAAATTGAGTCAGGGATTGTACTACCTCAACGTGAAATCGAGAGAAGTGTACGAGCCGGTGACCCTTTGGGTGCATTAAACTTTCAGGGACTCGGCGCAGCCGATCTTTCCTTCCTATCTTTGCTGCATGAAAGTCGCAGGGCTCACCGAACAAGAATTGTTGCAATTACAGCAGGCTTTGGGCACGTTGAAAGGCCTGGAAAAAGCCGTGGTCTTCGGTTCCCGCGCCACAGGAAAGCACAAACCCAATTCCGATGTAGATATCGCGCTGTATGGCGATGGGGTGGGTTTCGGGGCGATTTTCCACCTCGAAGATGCCCTGTATGAGGTGGGATTTCCGCACGAACTCGACATTCTTCTAGTATCGATCATTCAAGACGAACGACTCAAGGCCGCCATCGATCGTACGGCGGTGGTGGTTGCCTAATTCTTGTTATACGGATCCAAAATGTCGCGGAGGCCCATCGACATTAAATTGAACGACATAACCAAAATCATGATGGCGATGCCCGGAATCAGGGCCAAATAGCTGTTGTCTAACACCAAATACCCCAAATTTTCTTTCACCATCATTCCCCAAGACGGCGTTGGTGGCGATACCCCCAAACCCAAAAATCCCAAACCCGCCTCCAACAAGATGGCACTGGCAAAATTGGTGGTCGCCAACACCGTCAACGACCCTTTCAAATTGGGCAAAATGTGCTTGAACATGATGCGCGAATGCGAGAAGCCCGTAATTTTTGCCGCCAACACAAACTCGCGCTGCTTCAACTGCAACGTTTGTCCGCGGACCACCCTGGCCACCTCCACCCAAGTACTCAACGCCGTTGCAAGCAAAACTTGGTAGTAACCTTTGCCCAACAACATCGACAATCCCAAGGCAATCAACAGTGTGGGAACCGACCAAAAAACAGTGATTAGCCAAGAGAAAAAGGCATCTACCTTCCCGCCGAAATACCCCGCGCACAACCCAATGATGGTGCCAATAATGATCGAAGCCAACATTGCCAAGAAACCAATTGATAAGCTGATTCTCGCCCCAATGATCATCCGCGAAAGGATGTCGCGACCGAACCGATCCGATCCCAGCCAAAACGTTCTGTGAAGCAATACCTTATCAACCAGTTTCATGGAATCATCGGCATTCATCCCCGTTCCGGGATTGGCCAACGGGTTGCCCTGAAGGGGCGTGATTTTCGGCGTATTGGGATTGCCCAAAGCCCAGTGCAAGTAAGCGGGCACGGATTCAGTTGCCTCTACACTCGCGTCGTTGGGTTGGCCTTGCGATGCCGAAGAAGTCATCGATGAATTACCGCTCACCGCCACCGTATAATAAACCCTGGTACCCGGACCCAAATTCGACCACTCCGGTACAATCTGATTGGCATCGGGCGTGGGATCCGGTGTAATGGCATAGCCCAATGTACCCACCACCAACAGCAGCAAGCAAATGCTCGCCCCGCCCAAAAACAACTTACTCTTTTTTAGTGTCTGCCACATGGTCGCTGTCCGATTTTACCGTCCCCCGGTGATACAAATCCAACGCGGTTACCACCGCCGTAAACGTCCACAAGGGTACTGCAATTTTATCGTATTGTGAGTAATTGTTCAAGAAAGCATGCACATAATAAGTGATCAGCCCCAGCATCGCCATGAGCAATGTGTAGCGTACTTTGCCTGGTTCCTCCCGGTAAAATACCCGGAATGATACCCCCAATGTGGTCAGCACCACCCCCAACCAACTCAGCAGACCCATGTAGCCCGCCTCGCTCATCGCCGAGAAATATTCACTGTGGGCATCGCCCAAATCGCCCGAAAACGTAGAAATCAACGTCAGTTCATCGCTCTTTTGAAACGGCGAATATTGGAAAACGTAGGTACCCGGACCAAAACCGAACCAAGGTCTTTCCGAGACCATCCGCGAAGCGCATTTCCACCGGTTGATCCGCTCCAAATTTGAGGGGTCTGTGGTCACGTTCGACACCGATTTTACGTGTCCTTCAATGTCATCGCTGCTCCCTTGCTTGTTCGCCTCCAAATCGTACATGATCTGGTCTTGCTGAACGATGCCGTAGGTCAGCACCCCCGCCAACGCCAGCAACACCCAACCGAATTTGATGCGCATTTTCAGCACCAGATACACCGCCATCGCGGCAACCAAACTCAACCAAGTGGCGCGGGTATAACTTACCACAATGCCAAACAACAATATCGCCAAGAGCAACAAAACTGCCGGCGCAAAGGGTAGGGAAATGCCGAAATGTCGGCCCGCAAACCCATACATCACCAAAATAAACACCGCAAACGCAATCGCCGCCGCGTACATGCCATGGTCGGGGAAAAAGGGCCACGAGATGCCATAACTGCTGCTGCGGATGAACCCATCGGCCGCGTGTTTGGTGAGCGTGAAAATGACCAATCCCAGCGTGGTAAGGGTGAATGCCTTGAAAAACCAATGGATGTTTTTGAATTGCTTGAACAAGCCCACCACCGTGAAATAGAACAGCACGATGTACCAGGTTCTGGCCATCACAAACTTGAAACTCACCATGGGCATGCTGCTAAACAACGTGGCCGTCCACAACCACAGCAAATACACTAATATGCTGATGCTGATGGGGTGTGCAAGCAATTGCAAATCGATGTCGGGCTTGATCAACCATCGAAATATAATCAGCAAAAACAGCAAAATAAACAGGGGTTCGGTGGGCAGCGTGAGTCCCATCCCGCCACCGATATCGTCGAAGTTGATGCTCAATGGCACCAGCGACCCAAACAACAACAAACTGCGGTCGGTGTAGAAGAAGGCGTACAAAAGCACCCCCACCACCACGGGCAACATCAGCAAATAATAGTATTGAAAAACGGTGGCCAGCACACAAAACACCACCGTCAAGGCCAACACCGCAAACAGCACGATGCGCTGACCTTTGCTGGCTATTTGTGGCAGGGCGAACACCGGCTTAAGCGCTGGGTTGTTTGCGATAGAGCTCGAAGAATACCAAAATCAGTGAGGTGGCCATGAAGGTTGCCAACACCGACAGAATTGTCACAAATCCGCGCTTGGGCCAAAATTTGATCTCGGGCTTGGAGGCCGCTTCGATCGTCATTTTGTGCGACAGTTTTTCATTTACATCCACCACCCGACGTTCGTATTGGGCAATTAGATCGCTCTCTTTTTCTTCTTCCAATTTGATCAATTCGTTCAAAGCCACAAAATCTCCCCCGGATTTTACCAAGGTTTTTTGCTCTTCGAGGAGTTTTTTCATTTCTCCCACCCGGCCCGATGATTGCGCCTTGTAAATCTCTTCGGCCAACGCCCTACTTTGCTCTTCGTAGTTGGTGATACCTTCTTCGCCCAACTTACGCATGTTGTCTTTGATGCCTTGAATTTTGTCGCGCTTGCTTTGCAAGGCGCGTTCAACAATCTGCAACGCAGGCACCGCGATTTGGTTCTGCACCTCGGTTTTGATGGAATCGTACAGCAACGCCATGCCATTGGCCAAATCGGCCGCCATCTGCGGATCTTCATCCAACACCTCAATTTTTACACTCAAATAGCGGGTCCGGGTTACGCTGATGTTCTCTTTCAGCTTGTAATCCATCGCGGTTTTGGGGTATTGCTCGGTGGTGGTATTGATGTTGTAATGCTTGTACAAATTGAAGTTGCGCACCAACCGACCCATCAAATCGCCGGAAAGCAAAATCTGCATCGCCTTTTCAGCTTCTTCCTCCTCACCAAACTCCAGGGGATCTTTCTGACGTTGACGTGCATCGGTCAGCAACGCATCCGAAATAGAGTTGTTCTTGGTGGGATAAAAAATGTGGGTGGCTTGGTACTTGGGCTTGGTAATGAAGGGCATCGTCACCACAATGGCGGTAACCGCTGCAATGCCGCAAGCCACCATCAATACTTTGCGCCAACGCCAGAAAAAATTGATGACATCGGCCAAGTTGAGGGGTTTGATGCTGTCGGCGGCGATGAGCTCATCGCGCAGGCCCTCATGATTGTCGCTGTGGGCGAATTCCAAATCGGAATCCACATCGTCGTGCTTCTTTTTCTTTTTTGATGTCATGGGATTGTTAAGCCAAAGTGCTAAAATTACTATTCAAACGCGTGCAAATGCTTAAAATTCTGTTTTCTATGTTAATTAATTGCCAATAATATCAACATTTTCATTCTCAAATATCGAAGAACTTGAATACCACATCAAACGCTTTGGTGTCGTTCTCGTCGTGGTCTTCCGCCATGAAAACATGCTCTACCCGCACATTCTGCCGCTCCAACGTGGCCATAATCCCCCTCACCACGGTGGTGTTGAGTTTCACATGGATGCGCAACTTGCCCTGTTCGGCGTGGTTGATCATCATCCCCAGCATCTTTGCACCGTTTTCCTCAATCCATCGCGCCAACTGCGAAGGGGCAAAATCGCGGTCGTCCATCACCAACACCAAAATCGCACCCATGCCTCGGTAAGTAAAACTGTCGGATATGTGCTTGTTGATGCTCTTCTGTTCGATGATGCCCTGGTAATTGCCTTCGGCATCGGTAACCGCCAGCAAACTCAATTCGTTCGCCGCCAGCATCGGCACCAGTTCGTACAAATGACTGTTGGGTTGCGCACTCGGAGAAAAGTGATTCCTTGCGATGGCATCGCCCAGCGACTGCTCCTTGGCAAAGCCAGAAAGCTGCTGCAATCGCACGTAATTGTAGAGTTGCTTTTGCTCGATCAGCGGCAGTTCGGTTACGCCCTGACTGATCATGAACGCCAACGCGGCCTCCACCGAATCGGTGGTTCTAAGCGGACTCAAATGCTCGTTGATGAGTTGGGAAGCGATCATATTTACAAATATACGCGAATTGACCTCACCACTGGTGAGAATCGGCGTTATCCCATGTGCCCTGTACCTTCATGACCTTCTCAATCAAGTCGCGCGCGCAGCCCATCCCGCCGTTTACCGTGGAGATAAAATGCGATACCGATCGGACCTCCGCACAGGCGTCGGCCGGACAGCAAGGCAAGCCCACTTTCGACAATACCGGCAAATCGGGGTAGTCGTCGCCCATGTAAGCAATGTCTTCGGGCTTCAGTTCCCAGGCGTACAATGCCTCTTCAAACGCTTCCATTTTGTGGCTTTGCCCCAGGTAAATGTATTGGATGCCCAGCCCTTTCAATCGCTCCAACACGCCGTTGCCTTTTCCGCCCGAAATGATGGCGATGGGGTAACCCTGCTTCACCGCGTGTTGCAATGCATAGCCGTCTTTGATGTTCATGGACCGCAGCATGTGTCCTTCTTCGGTCACCAGGACCTGTCCGTTGGTGAGCACACCGTCGATGTCGAAGATGAAGGCCTTGACTTGTTTAAACTGTTCGATGAGGTTGAGCGACATACGATTAATGGGTTCTGTTCATGTTGTTGGGGGTAACGATGATGAAATCACCGGCTCCTTTGTTTTCTGCATCGAGTTGGGTGACATCGTCTTGCATCCGCGCCGAGATGGTGATGATGGTCATCGGGGGCATCAGGGTCGAGCGCATTTGCACGGCCGCAGCACTTTTTTCTTCTTGTCTCAAGTACCATTCGATGCTTTCGTGGTTATCGGAGTGGTAACTGCCGTTGTAGTGGATGAAGACCATGGGGTCCATTTTGGGGGATTTGCTTCCGCCCGATACGGGCACCACCTGCTCTCCGTAGTGGAGGTTGGGCAGGTTGGTGTAGATTTTCCAGGCCATGGTGGCGTCTTTAACGGCCTGACTTTTGGGCAGGTTTTGGCCCCCATGTCCGCCAGTGGCTTTGAAAATCTCCGCATAGCAGTTCAGGTTGCTGTCATACGCTACGGGCATGGTTGGGAACAGCGCTTTTTTCTCTGCGGGCAGGGTGTCCAAGGCGGCGAAGCCGCCGCGGTACACCAAACTGGCATATTTTCGGGGGATGTTGGTGGCGATAAAGGGCAGTTGATGCTCTTTGGCAAAATCTACCAAGGGTTTGTAATCGGTATAGAAATTGGGCCAAAGCTTGGTCGATTTCTTGAATTTGTCGTAGGCCGGATCCCCGCCCATCACCGCACCCATGGGGGTTACCACTGTGCTGGTTTTGGCCGAAGTATCGGTGGGGTTGAGGTATTCATCCAACGCCGCTTGCTGGTCGGTTTCGAACATTTCCGCGCCCAACACCATGTAGGGGGTTACGCGAAACAAATCGCTGGTGGTTTGGTATTGCAGCCAGTGCACAATGGGGTTGTCGTGCAGCTCCCCAAACAACAAAACCGAAGGTTGTGGCGCACTTTTTTGCAGTTTCTGTGTGATGGCTTTGAGGAATTGCTCATAACTCACTTTTTTGCCTTGGGCATCAAAAATCTGGTAGGCCTGAATTTTCTTAGCCGGCACACCCGCTGCCATGGGCTTGGGGAGGGATCTGGTTTGAATTTGGGCTTGAGAAACGAGGGAGCAGCAGCACAACGCCGCCATCATCAAATAGCGCATGGCACAAAGTTAGCGTTTTCATGCGTTAACTGCGGTTGATTGAGCGGCTATTCTGCTTATCGCCAAGGGAAATAGGCAGCAGACAATGCTTTGTGGTTGAAATCAAACAGCGCCATGTTTTCCCAAGAACTGCCCTGCAATCCACCCCAAGTTTTTTCTGTGACCCAGGCCGGTTCCCAATAGCCCATGCCGCGGAATTGACTGTGTATCTTACCAGCGTTCCAAGTATATTCCAACCAGGCCCTTTGTTTGGCGGGGGTGGCGGTGAAAGTTGCACAGAGTTGATTGGTGTCGCCAAATACGTTGCCCGTATTGTCATGCCAACCCAGGGTAAATGGGTGGGCGGTTTCAGCAATAATGAATGGTTTGCCATTGCGCAAGCCCAAGTTTTGACAAGTTTGCGTGAAAATTTTCGCATCACATCCATGCCAATTGCCATAGTACGAGAAGCCCCATACATCGAACTGCATCCCAGCCGTGAGGTATTGATTACCCAACCACCAGAGGGTTGTAGAATTTCCGGCGAGGTGTACCATGATTTTGGTTTTGGGCGATGCCGCTTTAACCCCATTGGCACCGGCTTGAAACAACATCACCACGTTGGCGGCCTCACTGGGTGAGCTGGTGAATTTTCCAACGGGCCACAGCATTCCCGGACTAATTTCATTGCCAACTTGCACGATGGCTGGAGGTGTGCCTTGATCTACAAATTGCTGTATGATTCGCTGTGAATAGGCTTTTACACTGTCGCTGAGCACAGCCAAAGACAACCCTTCCCATTGTTTTGGGACGGTTTGATTCCCTGGATCCGCCCAAACATCGGAATAATGAAAATCAATCCAAATCGCCATCTTGTTGGCATAGGCCTCCTTTGAGAGTTGCAGCAATTGAGTCACAGTGGCATGCGGGAATTCCGGCTTTCCTGTCAATACCCGTAAACGCAAAGTATTTACCCCAACCTTTTTGGCGAAAGAAACCAAATTTATTTTTTGGCCGATGCTGTCATAAAAGAAAGGTTTGGGTTCAGGAAAGGCCGCGTAGGTAGTTATGTCCCAGGCTTTGATGGTGTCATAGCTGATTATTTCGCCGGAAGTGTTGGGCCTCGGAGGGTGGTCTTCGCAGGATCCCAGAGCGAACACAACGACAATCAACGGCAACAACTGTTTCATGGCACGGGGTTACCAACCCAAGATGTAGGCAAACATCAACGGCGCCACGATGGTTGCATCGCTTTCCACGATGAACTTAGGAGTATGGATGTCGAGCTTTCCCCAAGTGATTTTTTCGTTGGGGACCGCACCGCTATAACTACCGTAAGAGGTGGTAGAGTCGCTGATCTGACAGAAATAGCTCCAGAAGGGAATGTTTTCCATTTCCATGTCTTGGTAGAGCATGGGCACCACGCAGATGGGGAAGTCGCCGGCAATACCGCCACCAATTTGGAAGAATCCTACGCCTTTGCCATCGCTGTTTTTCACGTACCAATCGGCTAGCCAAGTCATGTACTCGATGCCGCTCTTCATGGTCGATGCTTTCAATTCGCCTTTGATCACGTAGCTGGCGAAAATGTTACCCATGGTGCTGTCTTCCCAACCGGGAACCACGATGGGCAGGTTGCGCTCAGCCGCCGCCAACATCCAACTGTCTTTCGGGTCGATTTCGTAGTATTGCTTCAACTCACCACTCAACAAGATTTTGTACATGTATTCGTGGGGGAAATAGCGCTCGCCTTTGTCTTCGGCGCCTTTCCAAATGCCGTGGATATGGGCTTGTAAACGACGGAACGCTTCCTCTTCAGGGATGCAGGTGTCGGTTACGCGGTTGTAATGGTTTTCCAGTAGGTCCCACTCGTCTTGCGGACTCAAATCGCGGTAGTGGGGTACGCGTTTGTAGTGGTTGTGGGCCACCAAATTCATGATGTCTTCTTCCAAGTTGGCACCGGTGCAAGAGATGATATCCACCTTGCCCGCGCGGATCATTTCTGCCAAACTTTTGCCCAACTCAGCGGTACTCATGGCACCCGCCAGGGTCACCATCATTTTGCCGCCTTCGGTGAGGTGGGTTTCGTATCCTTTAGCCGCATCAACCAGGGCCGCTGCGTTGAAATGCAAGTAGTGCTTTTCAATGAATTGAGAAATTGGACCTTTCATAAAGGTGCAAAGATACGGAAGATTTTTTGGATGCTCCGATGCTTGGCGATGTTCTAGCCTTCACCCAACCACCACTTTTTGCGGAAGGTTTTGTATTTGGGGGCAAAGGTTTCGATGCGATTCAGCAAAAAAGCCATGGCTTCGTCGTGACTGTCGGTCACCAAATACAAGTCGTGGTCCTCGGGCGATATGGTGTGTTTGGCTTCCATCATTTTTAACTGTTCGATTTGATGCTGCCAGTACTCGCTACCGAACAACACAATGGGAAATTGCGGAATTTTATCGCACTGCACCAAGGTATAGGCCTCGAACAATTCGTCGAGCGTACCCAACCCGCCGGGCATGATAACAAACCCCACGGAGTATTTAAACAGTAACACTTTCCTCACGAAAAAATAACGGATGTCGACCCAAATGTCCAGAAAGGGATTGGGCTTCTGCTCAAACGGCAATTCGATGTTCACCCCGATGGTATGTCCGCCCACGTCCTTGGCCCCTCGGCTGGCGGCTTCCATTACGCCCGGACCGCCCCCGGTAACCACATTGAAACCGGCTTGGGCCACGCGGGCACCCATTTCGCGGGCCTGCTGGTAGTATTCGTTGTCTTCCTTGAAGCGGGCTGATCCAAAAATGGAGATACACGGACCTTGGAAGTGCAAACTGCGGAAACCTTTGATGAACTGGAAGAAGACGCTGAGGGCGAAGGTGAATTCGGCGAATCGACTGCGGGGCCCTTGGTAAATGCGGAGATCGTTATTGCGGTTGTAAGTGTATTTCTCTTTCATGAATGTGTTTCAAATATCGCAAAAAAAATCAGCCCCGGCGCAGCCGGGGCTAATCATCGCAGACCGAGCTGCGCAAAAATGGTTTATCTGAGAATCAATCGTTAGAAACGCTGGTCGGCACCGAAGAAGAAGTTGCCCTCGATCTCGGCGTTCTCGTTGCTGTCGCTGCCGTGAATGGCATTGGCATCGATGCTCTTGGCGAACAAATTGCGGATGGTTCCCGCCTCAGCCTTCTGAGGATCGGTAGCACCAATCAACTTGCGGAAATCTTCAATGGCGTTGTCCTTCTCCAAAATCGCGGCGTAAATCGGACCGCTGGTCATGAATCTCACCAACTCGCCAAAGAAAGGACGCTCCCTGTGAATACCATAGAAATCACCCGCGCGCTCCTCGCTCAATCGGGTGTATTTCAATGCCACCACCTTGAAGCCGGCCTGAATGATCTGATCCAAAATTTTTCCTGCGTGGCCGTTTGCTACTGCATCGGGCTTAATCATCGTAAAAGTGCGGTTTGTTGCCATGTCTTTATTAAATCGGCGCAAATTTCGTGATTATTAGGGAATATCCGCTACAAAATTGCTCAAATAGCTGAAATGTGCGGTCAAAGTCCCCCCCTTGGCAATCGTGGCCTCCTCAATCAACCGCGATTTCCCCTGCATCAACTCCGGAATCACATGCTGCAACAGCATCTCTCCGAATTCCTCGCTCGCATCCTTCGGCAATTCATTGGGCAAATTTCCCACAGCCATCACATCAATCGACCCGTCCGTATATGGTTCACAAGGCGATCCCGTACGTCGACTCCACCCAATTACCGGATCCGCAATGCTCGTGGCCCGATATGTGATCGGCACGCTACCCTCCACATCACAAGAAATATCGGCAATCACCGTGGGTGCAAACTTCACCGCATCCTCTGTATCGTCCACCTCAAACAACCGCGGCAAATCCTCGGTCCAGTAGATGCCATTTACCAACAAATCCGTGCGCTCGGCATACCCCTTGAACTGACTTTTGTACTCCCCGTGATGCTTGTAGAAATGCTGGGTGTCCCACTGCGTAAGGCTTGGATGCACATACAAATCCGGACTGTTCAGCTGCACAAACACCGGCTCGCCATACTCCACATGTAAATACTGATTGGGCGTAACTTCCCTGATTTGCAAGGCCCTCAGCAAATCCAACGCCCCCTGCGATACCCGGCCTCCACCCGTCACCGCAATGCGCATATTCGGCAGCTCAACCCGCAACAATTGGGTCAATATGTCGGCGTAATTCTTGCTCTGATGCGCCGGCTTCAACGAATACAACCCGTGCTTTTTGCCGTAAACCAACAGTCCGTTGTAGGTACCTATCACTCCGGCATATCGACCAAAACCCAATACCCGCGCACCCGTCTCGTAGCGCAACACCTCGTAGTCAATCAGCGTGATCTGCTTCTTCAAAATGCTCTGCAACATCGTCCGGTTGTACGGCTGCTTTTTGATGGTATGCGAAAAGAAACAATACGTCTTGCCCGGAATCAACGCCTCGCTCGGCACCTCCTTGATATTAAAAATCACATCGCACCGACCCAAATCATCCACCACCTCTATTCCCACCTCGCGGTAGGCCTCGTCGCGGAAGCATCGGGTGGGCGAGGACTCCACAAGCACTTTCACCTTGGGATAGCGCTGCTGCAATGCCACACACTGAATGGGCGACAAAGCAACCCGATTGTCTGGCGGACTCTTGCGCTCTCTCGATAATCCAATAATCACAAATCAAAGGAACAAAAAATTTCTTTCCTTTGAAAGTCTGCTTCCATGTGTTTCAGTTACGCGATTAATTTTTCAGCCCAATCCCTGCAAACCAAGTTGCAACTGGGCGATGCGTTTCAGTTCGATATCCCCCTGCCTTGGGAAACCACCCCCAACTCATCTTTGGTGAGTCCAGGATTTTTCTTGAGCGGCTTCAACCATCCCCAACTGCCGGTTATCACGGCCTCGCCTAACGAATCGGCCCCTACCTATCAACTCAGGGCCCTGCAATGGGGACTCGTGCCGCATTGGTGTAAATCGCCCGAGCAAGCCCAAGAGCTCAGCGTGTACGGCCTCAACGCCCGCGCCGAAACCTTGGACCAAAAACCCTTGTTCCGCGATGCGTGGAAAGCCCAGCCCTGCTTGGTGCCCGCAAGTGGCTTTTTCGAATGGCAAACCATCGGAAAGAAAAAACAACCCCACTACATCTACGCCACCGATTTGCAACCCCTCTTGTTTGCCGGGATTTATGCCGCATGGACCGATACTCAAACCGGGGAGCAAAAGCAATCCTACGCCATCATCACCACCGAAGCCAATGCGTTGATGGCCGAAATCCACAACCTGAAAAAACGCATGCCCGTGGTGCTCAACGCCAATCAGGCCAGAGATTTTTTGTTGAGCAATCGTGAAAAAAGAACCGCGTTTTTGCGCCCCTGTGGGGAAGATGTGTTGACCGCTCATCCTGTTGGAACTTGGTTGAATCAACAGAAGGTTCAGCGAAACATCCCCCAAGCCCTGTTGCCCATTGAAAAAGATTTTCCACAGACATTATTCTGAGATTTTCGTATAGTATATTTGCGCCCCAATGAAAACGCTCCGTCGGCTGACACTTCTTTCCATCCTCGTTTTTGCCCAAGTTGCTTGTAACACCACAGATCATTCTTCTGACAAAAAAGCGTCCGACTCTGCCAAGGCCAAAGTGGTAGCACCCCAAATGCCGGTGGATGCTTCCTGGACGGCCTTTGCCCGATATATTGCGGGTATGCATGATGCAAACAACGACAGTTTAGAAAAAACAGAGTTTTGGAAAATGCATGCCGCAAAAACGGATTTGCGTTGGCGTTTGCTCACCCAAAATGTGGGTCAGCCCATTTCAACGTGGGTGAATGAAAAGAAATACCTGCCCAGTACCGCGCCCAAAACCTTGCTGTATCCCTTTGCTGGTGGTGATTTTTATTATGCCAATTTGTTTTATACCAACCGTGATACAGTGATCATGATTGGGTTAGAACCCACAGGGTCTCGTTTTCAACCCGACAGTATCGACGCGACAAAAATGGAAGATTACCTGACCACATTGGATCGGTGCATGTTTTTCCCCCACAAGCTTGGATTTTTCCGTACGCTCAGCATGGACGATGATTTTGCCCATGACCTGATGAACGGCACGCTGCATACATTCATGTTCTACTTGGCCCGCAATGGATTTAGCATCCATTATGTGGATTATTTCGATGTAGATACCAACGGCAAAAGAGTAGCCGTAGAAGCCGGCGCAGATCCCAAAGGTTTGCGCATTGGTTATAGCAAAGCCGGTGACAAGCAGGTTCGTGAATTGGTGTATTTCAGCAAAGACATCAGCAACACGGGCAACAAGAAAGACCCGAGTGTACTTGCTTACCTGAAACAACGCGGTTCGGTGGTGTCGTTTTTCAAAGCGGCCAGCTACCTGATGTACAAAGATTACTTCTCGGACATTACCAATGTGGTATTGGGTCAGTCCAAAATCATTCTGCAAGACGATAGCGGCATGCCGATGTCGGCCATGCAAAACGGCGGATTCACCACCGAAGTGTTGGGCGAATACACCAAAACGATTGGGTTGTTCTCCAATTATTTCCAAAAGGACATGCGGGCCGAGTACGAGGCCAAAAAACCCGCCAAACTGCCGTTTACCATTGGCTACAACGCCGAATTTGGTGAGTGTAATCTGCAGTTGGGTACCAAAAAATGAGCAATTTCATCTGCTTCAAAGCTGAATGGTTGTGCGATGACCCGGATCAAGCCGACATCATCACTGCCTACCTGAGCGAATACCCCTTCACCCATTTTGAGTCGGACGGAAAATGGCTAAAGGCCTTTGCCGATGAGAACGACATCACCGAGAGCGAGTATGAAGGCATTGAGGAGTCGGTGATGGACTACTGCGACCGCATCGAATGGAGCATTGTGGAGCGAGAGAATTGGAACGAGTTGTGGGAGAAGAATTTCTTCGATCCTTTGCAAGTGGGCGAGTTTTATATGCGTGCCACTTTCCATCCCGAGGCCCCGGAGGGGACGAGGGCCATTACCATTGAGCCGAGGATGAGCTTTGGCACGGGCCACCATGCCACTACCCGGTTGATGCTCACCGCCATGCAAGAAGCCGCCCCCGAATTTGTGGGCAGTACCGTGTTGGACATGGGATCGGGCACGGGAATATTGGCCATCGCTGCCGAAATGTTGGGCGCCACCAATGTGCTGGGCGTGGAAATCGATGATTGGGTGGTAGACAACGCCAACGACAACTTGCAAATCAACCAAACCCAACATAATACCATGGTGCATGGCGATGTGAAGGCCCTTGCCGGAATTGCAGACGCCCATTTTGATGTGGTGTTGGCCAACATCCACCGCGAAGTGATTCTGGCCGATATGGCCGAATATGTGCGGGTGCTGAAGGACGATCACAAGCTGTTTTTGAGCGGGTTGCAGCAGGCCGACGAATCCCTGATTGTTGAGCATGCCCGCAGTTTGAATCTGCGACACCTAAAGACTGAAACCACCGAGGGTTGGTTGATGATTCTGTTGGAAAAAATTGCGTGAGGGTGCAGTAATTTTGGGGTATTTTCGTACCTTTATTTTCCTTGAGCAGTGTCATTAAATTATTGTCGGATGCGGTAGCAAACCAAATTGCTGCGGGAGAAGTTGTGCAACGTCCGGCCAACGCCATCAAGGAGTTGTTGGAGAACAGTTTGGACGCCAGTGCCACCAAAATTCAGGTCTTGATCAAAGACGGGGGGAGCACGTTGATGCAGGTGATCGACAATGGCAAGGGCATGAGCGAAACCGATGTGCGGTTGTGTTGGGAGCGGCATGCCACTTCCAAAATTCAAAAGGCCGAGGATTTGTTTCAGCTGCATACTTATGGGTTTCGGGGCGAGGCGATGGCTTCCATCGCGGCGGTGGCTCAGGTGGAAATGAAATCGCGCCGGGCCGAAGACGAGGTAGCCCAGTACATTCGGATAGAGGGGAGTGAGGTGCTGGAGCAACGCGCGGATGCGGGGCCGGTAGGCACCAATATTTCGATTAAGAACTTGTTTTACAACCTACCGGCTAGGCGGAATTTTCTTAAGAGTATCGCTGTGGAGACCAAGCACATCGTGGAGGAGTTTCTCAGGCAGGCCATGGCCAACCCCCAGGTAGAGTTTGTGTATCATAACAACGGTCAGATGGTCTTCCATTTCCGCAGCCAATCGCCCAAGGAACGGGTGTTGGAAACGCTGGGGAAGAAGCAGGCCAGTGAATTGCTGCCGGTGGAGGAGGTCACAGACATCGTGGAGATATCAGGGTTTGTGGGCGCACCGGGGTGGGCGAAGCGCACCCGGGGCGAGCAGTATTTTTTCATGAACGGTCGGTTCATCCGCTCCAGCTATTTTCACCATGCGGTGAGTTCGGCCTACGAGGGTCTGATAGAGTCCGATGCCCATCCCACCTACGCCATTTACTTGAAGGTTCATCCGGGGAAGGTGGATGTGAACGTGCATCCCACCAAAACGGAGGTGAAGTTTGAGGACGAGAAACACATTTACAATTTGATCAAGGCGGCGGTGCGCAAAAGTTTGGGTTCGTTTGTGGTGCAGCCCAACCTCGACCTGGGTGATTTCGACCACCTGGATGCGTTTTTACGTCAGCCAATTGCGCCGCGGAGCGGCGCAACACCACCGCAATGGCAGAGCGGCACGCCGCCGAGCACCGAAAAGCGGAATCCTGCCTACAATCCCTTTGGCGACAATGGCGGTGGATACCAGCGCAACAGCTACCAAGATTGGCAAAAAGTGCTGGGCTCGGTAGAGCTCAACCACAAAACCGCGGGTGGGTTTACCCAGCCGCTATTTGGGGATGCCACGGGGGGCGATGCCACCCAGGGCGATTCATCCGCCGGCGATTACTCCACTTGTTGGGAATCCTTGCCAGCGGCAGCCCTGTCCGGCGAAGCCGTGGGAGAGGGGGTCTTCGCCCTCGGTGATGTCTATGCCGTGGCCAACGTAAACAGCCAGCTGTGGGTGATCCACAAACAACGCGCCCAGCAGCATGTCTACTACCACGAATACCTGCAGCAACTGCAAGCCCAAGCCGGCCTCAGCCAGCACCTGCTGTTCCCCCGCACCGTAGAACTATCGCCCACCCAAATACCGGTGGTGCTAGAAATCCTCCAAGAGTTGCAATGGCTCGGTTTCGACATATCCCACTTCGGTGGAAATACCCTCATCGTGAATGGCCTCCCCGCCATCCTATCACAAGGGGATGAGCAAAAACTCATCGAAACCCTCCTCGAAGACTACCAAAATACCCAAGGTGATGTCAAACTCGCCAAATACCAAAGCATGGCCCTATCCATGGCCCGCCATGCCGCCCAAAGCAACCCCGTGGGTGCCACCCCGGAAGTGCTGAAAACCCTGCTGCAGCGACTCACCGCGCTGCCAAACCCCCAAGCATCGCTCAACGGCAAAACCATCTACATAGAAATTTCCGCCACCCAACTGTTTGATCTATTTCAATCCCAAAAATTCAAATCTTAACCATGCCCCAACTGCCGCCTGCACTCAAAAACCTACTCATCGTCATGGCCCTGATGGGATTAGCCCAAGTGGCTCTCCCCAACATCGGCTTCAACCCCTTTCAGCTGTATCTGTACTTTCCGGATAGCTATTCGTTCCGCTTGTGGCAGCCCGTGACCCATGTCTTTTGTCATGGCGACATAGGCCATTTCATCTTCAACGGCATCGCCCTGTTCAGCTTCGGCCTCATCGTAGAGCTCCGACTCGGCAGCACCCGCTTTTTGCAACTTTTTTTCATTTCTGCCATCGGCGCCATGCTCTTCCACTTCGCCGCTATGGCCTACAGCCTTTACGGCGAATTCCATACCCTCATCCCCAACCACTTGGCGGGCTTTGAAGCCATCCGGTATCCTCCTATGTTGGGTGCCTCGGGTGCCGTATATGGGGTGATGGTCGCCTTCGCCGTGCTCTATCCCAACGAAACCCTGCTCTTCCTGTTCATTCCCTATCCCATCAAAGCCAAATACTTGGTGCCGATCATGGTGGGACTTGATATTGTGCTCGGACTGGGCAGCTTCAGCGGCGATAACGTGGCCCATTTCGCCCACATCGGTGGTGCCGCCACGGGCTTGTTGATGATTTTTGTGTGGAAGCGGCTCGATCGACAGCGCTACAACCGGTTCAATCACTAACTTTTCACCCTGCCCTAACGCCCCACAGTAACCCTCATGGCCACCCTGCGCGATTGGATCCAAAGCCCGAAACCCGCGGTTCAGCAGCTCATCTTTCTCTGTGTGCTGGTCTTTGTACCGGCCCTGCTGCTGCAACTGTTCCGCCTCGATACCCCACTGTACTTCCTCACCTACACCCCCTCGGTTTGGTACAAGCCTTGGTCGGTGCTCACCTACATGTTTCTGCACATTAGTCTGTGGCACCTGCTCGGTAACCTGCTCTGGCTGTACTTTGTGGGTAGCATACTCGAAGACCTGGTGGGCGCTAAACCCATCTATTGGCTGTTCCTGGGTGGTGGCATTGCCGGGGCGATTGTCTTCCAGCTGGTGTATTCGATGTCGGCCTACAGCGACCTCCAAACCCCCATGCAACTGCTGGGCGCGTCTGGTGGGGTGTCGGCCGTGGTCATCGGCACGGCCATATTCACCCCCCGCTACAAACTCTTTTTGTTTGGCCTGATTGAAGTGGAACTGCGCTGGATTGCGTTGGTGAAGGTACTGCTCGACCTCTCCGGGCTGGCCAGTGGTAGCAACATCGGTGGGTATACCGCCCACATCGGGGGCATACTCTGGGGTGCGGGCTATGTTTAT
>VGFS01000038.1 GCA_016868785.1 Bacteroidota bacterium | reverse complement strand
CAAGGGGGTTGCGGGCGGGGTCCTGGTTTCGGCTTGGGGGTTTGGCATTCCGTGGGGTGCGTTAGACCGGTTACGGTTGTGGAAGCGGCCTTTGCCCACGGAGCAATTGTTGGCGGTGCAGACGGTCACTGTACGCGACGAGATTGATTTCGAGACCCACAAGTTATTGCGGTGCATAGACCACAATTGTTTGTTGTCGAAATTACCCGAGGGCGCCACGGCGAAGCCGTGGCAGCAATGGTTGCCGCTGCGACAAATTTTTTCAAAATTTGTCGCAGCGAAACACTTAATCTCCCAGGCGCAGGCCTTCGTAGAAGGCTGCGCCTGGACGTTTGACTGGAGCGTTCAACAAAACAAGAAAACTTTCACTGGAGACCCCGACCAAGACTTTAGAATGCTGAGGGAATTGGCCTCGGAAGGACTTCATTACCGCTACCCCAACTACACCTTCCAAACCACCCAACGATTGGAAAAGGAAATGCAAATGATTTACCAGTTGGGATTTACCGCCTACTTCCTGATCAACTGGGACATCTGTAGATTCGCCCGTGAAAACAACTTCTTCTACGTTGGCAGGGGCTCTGGCGCCAATTCCATGGTGGCCTATTGCCTGCGCATCACCGACGTAGACCCCATCGACCTAGACCTCTACTTCGAACGTTTCATCAATCCGCATCGGAGCAGTCCGCCCGACTTCGACCTCGATTTTTCTTGGCAGGATCGCGACAAAGTAACGGCGTATATTTTGGAGAAGTACAAAGCCCATGGCGCTGCCCTACTGGCCACTTACAGCACGTTTCAAACCAATGCAGTTGTTAGGGAATTGGGCAAGGTGTACGGACTACCCAAAGCCGAAATCGATGCGTTACTGAACAAGACCTCTTACTACAGTCACGCCACCTTTGAGGCTTACACACCAAGCAAGGGCGACGTCTATTCACAGCCGGGCATTGGCAAAGGCATTCGAAATCGCACATTGGGAAGATCGGGTGGAACGGCCACGGCACAAACAGGGACTGTGACACAAGGCACCCAAGAGGAATCCCACCCATCGTTATACCAAGAATTGCTCAAACACGCCCACCGCATCCACAACTTGCCCAACCATTTGAGCATCCACGTGGGGGGCATCCTCATTCCCGAAAAGCACATCCACCATTACAGCGCCACTTTTTTACCACCCAAAGGATTCCCGGTGGTACAATTCAGCATGCTGGAAGCCGAGGATTTGGGGATTGCCAAGTTCGACATCTTATCGCAGCGCGGGTTGGGGCACATCAAAGATGCCGTTATTTACGTAGAACAGAACCAAGGCATTGCGGTAGATGCCCACCAAATTCATGCCTTCAAAAACGACCCTATCATACAGCGGCTGATTGAGACCGGACATACCACGGGCTGTTTTTACGTTGAAAGTCCGGCCATGCGACAATTGCTCCGCAAGCTAAAATGCAAAGATTACCTCACGTTGGTGGCGGCCAGCAGTGTGATCCGCCCGGGCGTAGCCCGGAGCGGAATGATGCGCGCATTTATTGAGCGACATGTAGAGCCCGCCAAGCGCAGCGAAGCCCATCCTGTGCTGTGGGACCTTATGCCAGAAACCTATGGCATCATGGTCTACCAAGAGGACGTAATCAAAGTAGCCCACCATTTTGCCGGAATCGGCCTGGGAGAAAGCGATGTCCTGCGCCGTGGCATGAGCGGAAAATTCCGCAGCAGGGAAGAATTCCAAAAAGTGCAAGACGCTTTCTTTGCCTCTGCGATACAAAAAGGCCACAAGCCCGAACTGGTGCGGGAAGTATGGCATCAAATTGAGAGTTTTGCTGGCTACAGTTTCGCCAAAGGACATAGCGCCAGCTACGCCGTAGAGAGCTACCAAAGTTTGTACCTCAAAGCCCATTACCCCTTAGAATTCTACACGGCCGTCATCAACAATTTCGGCGGATTCTACCGCACCGAGTTCTACGTGCATGCCGCCAGAAAAAGTGGCGCCATCATCCAAGCACCCTGCATCAACGAAAGTCAAATTCTCACCCGCATACAAGGTCATACCCTGTGGCTGGGCCTGGGATTGGTAGACGGCCTAGAACAACAATGCGTGCATCGATTGCTCCGTGCCCGAGATCAGGCAGGCCCCTTTGTTTCGCTCAGCGATTTCAAACAACGGGTAGAACCTGGCCTCGAACAACTGAAAATCCTCATACAAATCGGGGCCTGCCGCTCCTGGAACCGCAGCAGAAAAGCCCTGCTGTGGGAAGCCCATGCCCTCTACGCCTCCAAAAAAGCCGTGGCCCAAACCGAAAAACTCTTCCTCGAACCCACCAAAGAATACCAACTCCCCAGCCTCGAAGACTCCTGGTTAGAAGTAGCCCACGACGAACGCAACCTCCTGGGATTTTCACTCACCAACCCCTTCCACCTCATCCAAGACGCACCCTACCCCCACGACCCTTCCATGCCCCACCTGTCCAAAATCAGGGGCCGACACTTCCAGCAACTCCTACACAAAAATGCCCTCATCGAAGGCTACCTCGTTACCGTAAAACCCACCAAAACTGTGGGTGGAAAAGAAATGAATTTTGGCACCTGGCTTGATGCAGATGGACATTATTTCGATAGTATACACTTCCCGCCATCGGTAAAAGCCTATCCGTTCAACGGACGTGGCGTATACCGCATCTGGGGCAAAATCACAGAAGATTATGGCGTATTCAACATCGAAGTGATGCGCATGAAAAAACTACCCTACCAAACCGATCCCCGGTTTGTAGATTAAACCGATTAGTGGTGGTGACCGCCTTCGCCGTGCAAGTGGCCGTGGTCTAACTCATCCGCAGTGGCCTCGCGAACCGCCAAAATAGAACCCGTAAAGTTCAACGCCTCACCCGCCAAAGGATGATTGAAATCCATCTTCACAGTTTCATCACCAATCTCAATCACCTTACCGTCCATAGGATTGCCATCCTGATCTTGCATCGGCAACATCGCACCCAACTGCAAAATATCGGCAGGAACATCATCACCGCCAAAAACTGAACGAGGCAAGTCTACAATCCAACCCGCATCGTGAACCCCATAACCGTCTTCAGCGCTCAGCAAAAAAGAAAATCCATCACCCATATTCAAACCATTCAACTGCGCATCGAAGGCTTCCAACGTTTGGCCGATGCCATGAATGAACACCAACGGCTGGTCCGCGTCAGCGAAATCAGCAACTTCGCCATTGGCAAGTGAAAGAGTGTAAGAAATGCTTACAATGTGATTGGGGGCAACAGATAAATTTGACATGTTTAATAAAAGATGATGCAGGTAACCACAAAAGTCGCTGACCCGAAAATTCGGGTCCAAATAATGTCGAAATTGTGTATAACTCGTATCGCCCGAATTCCTTGCGTCCCAATCGCAAAGCGTAATTTGGCATGGTAAAATCACCCATGGAACGCACCGAAGCACAAGCCAAAATACAAGTCCTCAGCCAAGAACTCAAAGACCATAATTATCGGTATTACGTGTTGGCAGAACCTGTGATTTCGGATCAGCAGTTCGATATAAAACTCAAAGAGTTGGAGGCATTGGAAAAGGCATTCCCCGAGTTTGCCCTGGCCAACAGCCCAACCCAAAACGTAGGCGGCGGATTGTTAGAGGAATTCAAAACAGTCCCCCACAAACGACGCATGTTATCCCTGGGAAACACGTATTCCGAGGAAGAATTGCTCGAATTCGACGAACGCGTACGCAAGTCGCTCGGCGTAGACACCGTGGAATATGTGTGCGAACTAAAAATCGACGGTCTGGCGATCTCCCTGTTTTACGAACAGGGCAAGCTGGTTCAAGCCGTAACCCGTGGCGATGGTTTTCAGGGCGATGACGTCACGGAAAACGTCAAAACCATCCGCAGCGTCACCCAACAACTCCATGGCAATTATCCAGAATCCTTCGAAATTCGCGGAGAAATCTTCATGCACCGAAAAGGCTTCGACCGCCTAAACGAACAGCGCATCGCCATCGGAGAAGCCACCTACGCCAACCCCAGAAACGTTGCCTCAGGCTCGCTAAAAATCAAAGATCCGAAAGAAGTGGCCAAACGCCCCCTGGATATTACGCTTTATCATTTTCTATCAGACGAGCAACCCTTCCCCACTCACAGCGAGTCGTTGCGACAAGCAAAAAGCTGGGGCATCAAAACAGCCGAACACAGTGAGACTTGCCAAAACATCCAATCGGTGTTTGACTTCTTGAAGCGATGGGATGTTGCCCGGCACGACCTTGGATTCGACACCGATGGCGTGGTAATCAAAGTCAATTCCTTGCGATACCAGGAGGAGTTGGGCTTCACCGCCAAAGTGCCACGCTGGGCCATTGCCTACAAATTCCAAACGGAAACAGCCACTTCCACCCTACTCGGCATCACCTATCAAGTGGGCAGAACGGGGGCCATCACCCCTGTGGCCGAATTGCAGCCTGTAGCCTTGCTAGGCACCACAGTGAAGCGGGCCAGTTTGCACAATGCAAACGAAATAGAACGATTGGATGTGCGCGTTGGCGATACTGTTTTTGTTGAAAAAGGCGGTGAAATCATCCCCAAAATCTTAGGGGTAGACTTTTCACGCCGGAAAGAAAACTCCCTACCCCATACCTATATCACCCATTGCCCAGAATGCCACGCCGAATTGCAGCGAAAAGAAGGGGAAGCCCAACATTACTGCTTAAACTCCGAGGAGTGTCCGCCCCAAATCATTGGCAAAATAGAACATTTCGTGGGCCGAAAAGCCATGGACATTCAAAGCATTGGCAGCGAAATGGCGGAAACCCTCTACCAAGAGGGACTGGTGAAAGATTTGGCCCATTTGTACGACATCACCTTTGAGCAAGTTCTGGCCTTGGATCGGGTTGGAGAAAAAACGGCACAGAACCTGATCGACGGTATCGCTGCGAGTAAATCGCAACCCTTTGAACGCGTTTTGTTTGGATTGGGCATCCGTTATGTGGGAGAAACTGTGGCCAAGAAATTGGCCCAAGCCATGGGCAATATCGACGCCATCATGGCCGCAACAGAAGAACAGCTGGTGGGCATTGATGAAATTGGAGAGCGCATCGCCGAATCGGTGGTACAGTATTTCTCGGAAGAAAAACATGTGACAGGAATTGCCCGAATGAAATCGGCGGGGTTGAATTTCACCGCCATACAAAAGGAAAGCCTCGGCGATAGTCTCGTGGGCAAAACAATGGTCATTTCCGGCGTATTCGCCAAACATTCCCGCGATGAAATCAAAGCGATGATCGAAGCACATGGCGGCAAAGTGGGCAGCGGCGTAACCGGCAAAACCGATTATTTGGTGGCTGGCGACGGCATCGGCCCCAGCAAATTGGAAAAAGCCACCCAACTTGGGGTAAATATCATCGACGAAGACACTTTTTTAACCATGATTGGGTAATTTAAAACACAGAACCATGAGCGAACAAAACAGTTTGGTATCTCGCGTGATCGATAAATTGCATCAACGCAAAGCCAAAGAATTTGGCAAACTTCGCTATGCCCCCAACTTTGAAAAAGCCAAACGGTTTGTGGTGTGCTGGGACAGTCAGCGAACCCCAGCAGAAACCCAGGCCATCAAAGCCTACATCGAATCGCTCAAAGCCCTTGGCAAGCAAGTGATTCGCATCATCTACTTCAACGTCAAAACAAAAGAAGAAACCCCACTGGTACCGGAAGTAAACACCTACCATGTGGGCCGGTGGGATTTTGACAGAACCGGTTTCCCAAAATCTGAAGACATAAAAAATGTGCTACAGTTTGATACTGATTTTTTCATTTCCGTTGACATGGAGGGAGAATGGCATTTTATGGGATTGGCGGCAGTGAGTAAGGCGGCATGTAAAGTAGGCCCCTACCACGCCAAAAACTTGAAGAATTTTGATGTACTTATCAAACCCGCAGAGAAGCACAACGTGAATCAGTACCTTTGTGAACTCAAAGAACATTTGAACAAATTGGCATGAAACAACTCATCGGCACCGGCACAGCATTAATTACACCGTTCCATGCGGACCTCAGCATCGATTTTGCGTCATTGGAACGCATCGTAAAGCAACAAATTTCTGGAGGCACAGACTATTTTGTGATGCTTGGAACCACCGGAGAAAGCGTAACGTTAACCCGCAACGAAAAAGCTCAAGTGATCACATGTATCAAAAAGGCCAACGCAGGCAGGATACCGCTGGTTTTGGGCGTTGGGGGAAACAACACCGCGGAAGTTGTGGCGCAATTAAAAGACTTGGATACCGATGGCATTTGTGCCATTTTAAGCGTTTCACCCTATTACAACAAACCCAATCAGCAAGGCATTATTCACCACTACACCGAAGTGGCCAATGCATCGCCCTTGCCGATAATTTTATACAATGTGCCTGGTAGAACCGGAAGCAATATGACCGCCGCCACACAGCTGACATTATCACATCACCCAAACATCGTTGCTACGAAAGAAGCCAGCGGCAACATGGAACAAGTGATGACCATATTGGCCAACAAACCCCAAGATTTTTTGGTTATCAGCGGCGATGACGCACTCACCTTCCCGATGTTGGCCTGCGGTGGCAGTGGCGTAATTTCAGTCATCAACCACGCATTCCCAAAAACGTTTTCAGGAATGGTGTGGTCTGCATTACAGGGCGATTTTGTATCGGCCAGAAAAGCCCATGAAACGGTGCTTGAATCAGCCATCGCCATATTTGCCGACGGAAGTCCCAGTGGCATCAAAACCATGTTAAACGAAATGCAGCTTTGCGGAACGGCGGTAAGACCACCCCTGTGGCCTGTGAATGATCAAGTGGAAGCCAACTTGCGCAATCTTGCCAAAAACGCCCAATAAATCTTATGAACCCCAACCTCGACCCTAACACCAACAACATGAGCAACGCCGACAAAGACGTTGAGAAGGTATTACGTCCGGCCGACTTTGGGGACTTCACAGGTCAACCCAGCATCGTTGAGAACCTGAAAATATATGTAGAGGCCGCAAAAATGCGGGGCGAAGCGCTTGACCACATTTTGTTGCATGGCCCGCCGGGTTTGGGTAAAACCACCCTGAGTCATATCGTTGCCAACGAAATGGGCAGCACCATGAAAATTACCTCCGGTCCTGTTTTAGAAAAACCGGGCGATTTGGCAGGACTGCTCACCAACCTCAACGAGGGCGATGTATTATTCATCGACGAAATACACCGCTTAAGTCCGGTGGTGGAAGAATATTTGTACTCCGCCATGGAGGACTACCGAATTGACATCATGATCGATACGGGCCCAAATGCACGTAGCGTTCAAATTGCCCTGCAGCCCTTCACGTTGGTTGGGGCCACCACCCGCAGTGGATTGCTCACATCCCCGCTGCGCGCCCGCTTTGGGATCAATTGTCGGCTAGAATATTACGACGCCGACACCCTTACCAACATCGTTGGCAGAAGTGCCCACATTTTGCAATCGCCCATCGTGGAAGAGGCGGCCTTTGAAATTGCCCGCAGAAGTCGTGGAACCCCGCGTATTGCCAATGCTTTATTGCGAAGGACACGCGATTTCGCCCAAATCAAGGGGGATGGCACCATCACGTTGGACATCGCCAAATTTGCCCTGAAAGCGTTGAATGTGGATGCCAATGGACTGGATGAAATGGACAACAAGATCTTGCAAACCATCATCGAAAAATTCAAAGGGGGGCCAGTGGGATTGAATACCATCGCCACAGCGGTTGGGGAAGATGCAGGCACCATCGAGGAGGTTTATGAACCCTTTTTGATTCAAGAAGGATACATACAGCGAACTGCCCGCGGACGGGAAGCCACCCACCTTGCATTCAAACACTTGGGCAAGTTAGACCACCGCTATCCTGGTGCTAGCACGCTACTGTAGTGATTAATTTACCTAGCAATGGTGTCGTCACTTAATGCCGAAACCCAAATCAAAACTTGGGCCCAAGAAATGGGATTTTTGGCTTGTGGTTTTGCCAAGGCAGAAAAGCTTCAGGAAGAAGAAATCAACCTCAATCAATGGCTATCCAAAGAATTCCATGGCAACATGCAGTACATGGAAAACCACAAGGCCATGCGTTTAGACCCTACCATGTTGGTGCCCGGTGCAAAATCGGTCATCAGCTTGGCTTACAATTACTTTCCGGAAATTGCGCAGCCCCAGCCTAAACTTTCCACCCAAAATGGGAACAATCTCTCCAATAACCAATATCCATCAACAGCATCCGACCCAACAAGCGAGACCAAACCCCTGATTGCCAAATACGCTTGGGGCGATGATTACCACAGGGTGATTAAAGACAAATTGTTTGTGCTCATGGATCGCATCAAAAACCAATACCCCGAATTTGAGGGACGGGCATTTGTAGACAGCGCTCCGGTCATGGAACGACAGTGGGCGGTCAGAGCGGGATTGGGATGGATTGGCAAAAACAGTTTGCTACTGCGAAAGGGGGTCGGCAGTTTTTTCTTTTTGGCAGAAATCATCAGCAATTTAGAGCTTCAGCCCGATACGGCTCAAACAGACCATTGCGGAGAGTGCACGGCATGCATAGACGCATGTCCAACCCAGGCCATCGTTCAGGCGCAAGTCATCGATTCAAGGCGCTGTATTTCATACCTCACCATTGAAGACAAAACTTGGCCCAAGGTAGACACGGCAACCACCACGCCCTCGGAATATCAAACGGCAAATTCCGAAAAACCCGGAATGAATACACAGTCATCGTCAACCCCTACCCAACACGATACGGGGCAGTGGGCCTACGGGTGCGATGTTTGTCAGGATGTTTGTCCATGGAATCGATTTGCCACACCGCATCAAGAGCCTATGTTCGAGCCACGAGAATTGGTGGGATGGTCGCACCGCGAATGGAAAGAAGCCCTGCGTGAGCCCGCGCGCATCAAACCCCAGTTAAAAAATTCACCCATGCAGCGCGCGGGCCACCCCAAACTTGTGGCCCAAATCAACCTCGCCTTGAATTCCGAGCCAAAAACCTAAACCGTAGGCAGCGTAATGGTGAAGGTGGTTCCCTCCCCCTCCTTGGTTTGATAGGTGATTTCCCCGCCCAACTGCTCAACAATCCTACGAGAAATGGCCAATCCCAACCCCATGCCCGAATTTTTCGTAGAAAAATTCGGTGAGAAAATCTTATCGCCTAACGCCTCTGGAATCCCCTTCCCGTTGTCCTTGAATTCAACCACCACACGGATGCCCTTCACTTTCAATTCCGCCGCAATCTCCCCTGTTCTGCCCTCCGGAATCGACTGAATGGCATTCTTCAAAATATTCGTAAATACCCGCCCCAATTGCAATGGATCCGCCATCACCCGAACATCCTCTTTAACAAATTTCCAATCAATGGGCATGTCGCTCTCCTTACCCAGTAACAATACCGCGTCCGACACCACCTGCACCAAATTCACCTCCTGCAATTTTGGCTCTGGCATCTTTGCAAACGAACTAAATTCCTCGGCCATCTGCGACAAAGAATCTATCTGACGTATCAGCAATTCGCTTGTCTTCTGAATTTTGTCTTTCAAATGCTCATCGTTGCGCTGCAAAGAAAATTGCAAGTGCTGCAACGACAGTCGCATCGGTGTGAGTGGATTCTTGATTTCATGCGCCACCTGTTTGGCCATTTCCCGCCATGCGCCCTGACGTTCACTCTCCGCCAACAAATTCAAGCTGTTCTCCAACTCAACAATCATCTTGTTGTACTCCTTCACCAACAACCCAATTTCATCGTTTTTATCCCACTCCAACGGCTGATTCCTTTCACCAATCTTTATCGATGCCAACTGCTTCCGAATCAAATTCAAAGGCAACGCAATCCGCTGAGCCACCAAATAAGCAATCACAATCATGATGGCAAACACCAACGCAAACAAATTGATGATGGTTACCGCATACTCCGAAATATCGCGATACAAATCCCTGCGGTTTGAAAAATAGGGCAAATTCAAGTACCCCTTCACCTGCAAATCTTTGTTCAGCAATGCTGTGTAAGAAGAGATGTAATCCAAATCACCCAAATTTTCATTCACCAACGAAGTAGACGACCCCAACGCATCCATTTTCCGGTAAACCGCCGGATTCATCAAACGGCCCCGAACACTCTCAGCAATCAACCGATCATTCGTAGATACCAACAACGTTCCATCGGCGCGATATAAGTTGATGTCCGTATTGTAATATTCCGCCAAATCATAAACCAACCCCGTTTGATACTTGTCGTACACCGCATCAATGTTGATCTTACTGCTCAATTTCGAAGCGATTTCATGCGTTTTCTGTCGGAGTTCATCCTTCTGACTCTCAGTATAATTCCGTATGAAATAATTTACCGTCACAAACAAAACCACCAAAAATGTGGCAAACACCATCCACGTCACATACAACTGCAGTCGGTTGGAGATAAACAATTCTCCCTGATTGCCAAGCGGCATGCGGCTCCGCAGATTTTTCAAAATCTTCACCTTCCTACCGGTAATTTCACCCATGGCGATCAAGCGCTGCCTCAACCATAACACAAAATAGTACAGCAAAACCAGCATAATCCCACCCAATCCCAACACAGTAAAACCGGTCAACGACGAAATAAAATCCACTTCACTACGCGAAAGCACCACCGTGTTCTTGGCACTGTCTTTCAACACATAATGACTCACACCTTCCTTGGTCACAAATCCCGACAAACTGTCAAATGCATTGGCCAAAGGGTAATCCTCGGAACCGTATGAATAGTTTAACCGATTGTTGTTATAAATCGCAAAACTGTATTGGTTGTCGGAATACAAAGGCTCCAATACGTTGCGATTAAACAAATCACTCAAACGTCCTTCCATGGAAGACAAACGCGGCGACAATATCACAAAATAAACCCCGTGATAGCCAGCGGCACTGCTCACATCAAACCTACCAATAAAACTCCCTTTGAGTTTATAGTTGTTTACCTTCACGAAGTTACCGGTGATCGGCACACAATCTTCACTTTTGAACAACTTTTGGATGGATGGGAAATCGTAGGAATTCTCTTGTCGGTAAGACCTACCCAACGCATTAAAATCCAAAAAGTTTACTTCAAAATCACTGATGTAAGGACCAAAGTACAATTCTCGCAATCGCTTTTCGAATTCTGCTTTGGTTTCATCCGTACAGGTGTAATAATCAACTATGCCTTTGTCGACCAGCAACTGCTTTTCCGTCTGACCCAATCTGGCGGCGGTTTCAGCATCGGTTCCTTCCAATAAATTCTGGGCCAATTGGGTACGGGTACGCTTTTCTTTGATGGCACTCTCCTCACCAAACAGACTGCTCACTACCACCCCTGCCAGCACCACACGAAGCACTACGCGTAGCCAATCTTGCCGGTCAGACAACCACCACTCAAACCCCAGCCAAGCGTATACAAACCCCAACCAATAAGGGAACAAAGCCTGCAAATCCCAATTGGTGTAGACAAACACGAGGGGTGGCAACGTGTGGGCCACCGAAATCAATCGAACAATCCAAGGTTTTTGCTTGTGGAGTTCGGCCCAGGCAAATCCATGCAGTCGATAAAAAATCACCCATTGCGCAGCCAGAATAATCACGGCCACGAATGAAAATAGCCCCAACCGGTGGAACTGCTGAAAATCGAGGTTGATTTGCCCCTCTTGCACCAAATTCACCCCGTTTCGCAGCAGCCAAACCAACAGCCACAAACTCGCTTGCATCGCCAAATTGGCCATGATGAACGGACCCAATTCCCACTGCGTTTTCCGCACCCACTGCTCCAACCATCGCACCAAACTGCTGATAAAAAACAACCCGAGCGACGTGAAAAATATCAATTGTCCGAGCGAACCACCACTCCAAGAAGCATAAAACAAATCGGGCGTAAACAACGCAGTCTCCCTCAATCCCATGAGCGTGTACCCCTGCAAAAACAGCCAGTAAATCCCCAACCAAACCAATGTTAAACCGAAAACCACCGCAATGTGCAACTTTTCCGTTTTGTATAGGTTGAACAAGGCCAAACTCATCAACAAACAGCCCGCCAAAAAGAGCAAATCAAACCAAATGGGGTGTTGGAAATTGTTGACCACCAAATAGAACAATTCAACATCTGGAACAATCACCGGGGTTGAATTCTCTACCGGATTGCGCGAAATGGAATATTCAACCGGCGTTGGATCGTGAAAACCCCGATTCTGCGTGTAAGAAACCGATTTCGCCTCGATCAACGGCAGCACGTAGGCAAACGATTTACCATCGCGCCGAGAGTGATAAACCGCCACAAACCAATTTCCCTGCTTTTGCAACTCAATGGACTTCTCAAAGTTGGCCGATATCTGATAATTCTGGGTAGACCAGTAAATGGGACTTCCGAATTCAAACACAAAAAAGTCTATGTTCATTTTGCTCAGAGACTTGGCATATTGTGCGTAGGTTTTCCAAGACAGGTGGGTGCTTTTGATCAGCAATTGTTCCTGCCGATTGATGGAATCATCGACCTGCTTCACCAATTCCGCCGCTTCGATCATGGCAAACTCAATGGCATCAGACCGCGAATTGAGTCCTTTTTCGGCACCCAAATTTTGCTCCCGCACCATAAAAACCTGAGACACTGCGATCAAAATCGCGCCCAAAAAGATCAACAGAGAATTGCGCTGAAAAAGATTCATTTGGTTCGGTTTACGTCAAAGATAACCCTTTCGGCGGAGTGAGCGAAGTTTTACAGGTGTCGGTGCGATTGCAAATACCCCTGCACGTAATCGGCCACCGCCACCTCCAATGGGGTAAATGGCACTTTATACCCCGCCATTTTCAGCCGCTGCATATCGGCTTGAGTGTGGTATTGATAGCGATCGCGAATGTCTAACGGCATATCTACATATGCCACCTGCTCCGGTGCATCAACGGCCGCAAACACCGCTTTCACCAAATCCAAAAAGGTCCTACACTCGCCCGTGCCCAAATTGTACAACCCACTATTTTTTCGGTTTGCGAAGAAATGGGTGAGCACCGACAACACATCTTTTACATAAATAAAATCTCGTTCCTGGGCGCCATCTGAATAATCTGCACGGTGGCTTTTGAACAGCGATACCGAACCCGTTTCACGCCATTGATTGAACGCGTGATACACCACCGATGCCATTCTGCCTTTGTGGTATTCGTTGGGACCAAACACATTGAAAAATTTGAATCCCGCCCAAAACGGAGGCACATTCCCAGCAGATTCTTGCTCCATTACCCACAGATCGAAGCGATGCTTGCTGTTTCCGTAAGGATTCAAAGGTTGCAGTTTTGCCAAACCCGATGAATCGTCGGAAAATCCCTCTGCGCCATCGCCATAGGTAGCGGCCGACGAGGCATAAATCAATGGGATGCTGAATTCTACGCAGGTATTCCAAATCGACATGGAATAATCCACGTTCAAGGATTGTAACACTTGTTCGTCGAACTCATTGGTTTTTGTGCGCGCGCCGATGTGAAAAATGAACTGTACTCTGTGTGCCTGTTGGGGCAACCAAGACAAAAATTCGCTCCTTTCGATGCGATGTAACAGGGTTTTCCCTGCCAAGTTGGGGGCTTTTTCTGTGTGAGAGAAATCATCCACCGCCACCAACTCTCCGTAGCCCAATCGCTGCAGGTGACCCAACAAGGCCGAGCCAATAAATCCTGCCGCTCCGGTTACAATGATCATCACAGCAAACCTACAACGATTTTTTAACGTGTGAAACCCCCAAAGCACTTTCCATTCTCCCGTTGGATTGCCGTATAATTGCAGTAAGCATGAGTCAGAAAAAACAAAACCTCACCGTTTATATTTTGGTTGCCATGGTTGTAGGGGCCATAGTTGGACAATTAATCCATGTATATTTCCCAGAAACCATCCAAATCAAAGACGCTTCCGGTGAAATCAAATCGATTGTCCGCTCAGAATACATCGGCCAATATTTCAAAATCCTCACCTCTATATTTTTACGGTTGGTACAAATGATCATCGCCCCGTTGGTCATCACCACCCTCATCGTAGGCATTGCCAAAATGGGCAATTTGAAAGCAGTGGGCAGTGTTGGCGGCCGCTCCATGATTTGGTTTTTCAGCGCATCGTTGGCATCGTTGCTGTTGGGTTTGATGCTGGTCAATTTCTTCGCACCGGGCGAGGCATTAAAACTGAATGTGAGTGGTTTTGACACCAGTGCGGCCAGCGATGTCATAGGCAAAACCCAGAGTTTTTCGGTGCAACATTTCATTGAGCACTTGTTTCCCAAAAGTTTGTTCGAAGCCTTGGCCACCAATGAGATTCTGCAAATTGTGGTTTTCTCGATCTTTTTTGGGGTGGCACTGACACAATATGGCGAAAAGGGCGATGGCATCGTGAAAATGCTCGACAACCTGAGTAAAATCATCCTCATTTTGGTTGGCTATGTGATGTGGTTTGCGCCCTTGGGTGTATTCGGTGGAATCACATCCATCATCGCCACAAAGGGCTTGGAGATATTGAAAGTCTACGGATATTACATGGGCTCATTTTATGTAGGACTTACTTTATTGTGGATCTTGCTGCTGGGTGTGGGCTATTTCATTTTGCGTCATCGCCTATCCACCCTGCTCAACCACCTCAAAACGCCGCTGATGGTCGCCTTTAGCACCACCTCCAGCGAAGCGGTTTTCCCCAAACTCACAGAAGAATTGGAAAAATTTGGCTGCCGCAAAAAAATCGTGAGCTTCATTTTGCCTTTGGGCTACAGTTTCAACTTGGATGGATCGATGATGTACATGACGTTCGCCTCGATTTTCATCGCACAAGCTTACGGCGTTCCCCTGGATTTGGGCACACAATTGACCATGTTGCTGGTGTTAATGCTCACCTCCAAAGGCATTGCCGGGGTGCCTCGCGCCTCTCTAGTGGTTGTGGCTGCTACTTGTACGATGTTCGACATTCCTGCCGAAGGTATTGCCCTGATTTTACCGATCGATCACTTCTGCGACATGGGTCGTTCCATGACCAACGTGCTTGGCAATGGATTGGCTACCGCCGCCATCGACAAATGGGAAAAAGATTAACATGAGTGATTCGCCGAACACCTGGACGGCCGAGTTGCCCAGCAGTCTCACCCAAGAATTGATTTTGGGGGTAAAAGACCAAATTGAGAAAGACTTCGGACTCATGGGATTTACCTTTTCTGTGGCGCTACCCTTAAACCTCGAAGCCCTTTTACCAGAACTCACCGAGTGCATCGCACAATTGCAACAACACCATCACGGCACTTGGATGAAAGTGGTTTATCGGGTCGATCTTACCGAAAAACAGTACAAGTTTGTACAGCGCATGGGCGGAAACACCCCTGAAAACATGGCCAAAGCAGTGGTATTGCGCGAATTCCAGAAGGTTTATACCCGCAAGCACTTCAGCTAGTTTGTTAATTCAGCCATATTTGGCGAAATTTGTATTCTTATGGAATTGAAAGACGTTGTTTCAGTAAAGGGTATGCCCGGATTGCACAAAATTTTAGGTAGAAACAAAAGTGGGTTGATTTTGGAATCGCTAACCGATGGAAAGCGCTTCGGCACCAACCCCAGACAACGCATCAGTGTGTTAAGTGATATCGCCATGTTCACCGAAGAGGAAGAAGTGAAATTGGCCGTTGTATTGATGTCGATCAAAGCCCTAGAAGATGCCGGCAAAGCCGTTCCTACTTCAAAATCTGACAACGACGAAGTAAAAGCTTTCATGGCTCAAGTATTGCCAAACTACGACCGCGAACGCTTTTACACTTCAGACATGAAGAAATTGTTCGTTTGGTATGGCCTATTGAAAAGCACTGATTTGGATTGGAGCAACTTGAACAAAGAGAGCGATGCGGAAGAAGCCACCGACGCTGACGCCCCAAAAAACACCGAAACCAAAGCCAAAAAATTAGCGGCCGCCCCAAAAAACACCGCCATCAAAAAAACTGCGGCTGGAGCAAAAACCAAAACAACCACGCCCCGTAAAATGGGCAGCTAAGCAGTTATGCCTACCTCTTTCCTACCCGATCCATTCATCGTCAACAGCAAAGACGATGTGTTACCCCTATACCAGCAACTGATCGATCGATCCATCACCTCGATGGATGAATTCCGCGGATTTTTAAAGGATGTGAGCGATTTGGAGAGCGCATTGTCCGAAGACATGGCTTGGCGCTATATCCGTATGACCTGCGACACCCAAAACAAAGATCACGAAGCGACCTACCTAACATTCGTCCAAGAAATCCAACCCCATTTGGCGCCTTTGGAAGACCAAATCAACCAAAAAATTGTGGCTTGTCAATTTGCTGCCCAGTGGCGACATAAAGATGAAGCCCATGAAATTTATTTGCGCGGATTGGCAGGGGCGGTAGACTTGTTCCGGGAGGAAAACATCCCCTTGCAAAGTGAATTGGCCACCTTGGCCCAAGAGTATAGCGCCGTTCAAGGAGCAATGTCGATTGAGTGGGAAGGACAAACCCTCACCCTGCAGCAAGCCAGCAATATTTTGATGCGCACAGACCGACAAGCCCGTGAAAAGGTTTGGACACTCATGCAGCAGAGGCGGTCGGTTGATACCGAGAAATTGAACACCCTGTTCAACCAAATGGTGCAATTGAGGCATCAAGTAGCCCTAAATGCGGGATTTGAAAATTTCCGGGATTACATGTTTAAAGCGATGGGACGTTACGACTACGACGTAACCGCTTGCAAAGATTTCCATCGCAGCGTTGAAACGGCCGTAGTTCCCTTACTCAAAGAACTCATGGTTCGTCGCAGAGTCCAAATGGGATTAGAGACGTTGAAACCATGGGACACACAAGTAGACCCTCTGGGCAGAGAACCTTTGAAACCCTTCCACGGCGGTGAAGAATTGTTAAAAAAAGGCATAGATTGTTTGGAGCGTGTGGATCCATTTTTTGGATCTTGCATCAAAACGATGGAATCGCATCAACTGCTCGACCTAGACTCTCGTATGGGCAAAGCACCCGGTGGATACAATTATCCTTTGGCAAAAACCAACATGCCCTTCATATTCATGAATGCCAGTGGGAATTTGCGCGATGTAGAGACGTTGGTTCATGAAGCCGGCCATGCCATTCATAGCTTTCAAATGGCACCATTGGGATTAAACGCCTTCAAAAACACCCCCAGTGAAGTCGCAGAGTTGGCTAGCATGAGCATGGAATTGTTGACCAGGAACACTTGGGATGCCTATTTCGAAGACCCACACCTGTTGCAACGTGCCAAAGCTGAGCAATTGGAAGGCATTTTGGGCACATTGCCATGGATCGCCCAGGTGGATGCATTTCAACATTGGATATACGAAAACCCCAACCATTCAGTAGCCGAGAGAACCGCTGCATGGATGGATTTGTCGAAGCGATTCGGCTCTGGCGAAGTTGACTTCTCTGGGCTAGAATCAGCCATAGAAAGCAGCTGGCACAAGCAGTTGCACATATTTGAGGTACCATTTTACTACATCGAATATGGATTTGCCCAGTTGGGTGCCATTGGTGTGTGGAGAAATTATATCCAAAAAGGAACTCAGGCCATTGTCGATTACAAGGCCTTCTTAAAATTGGGTTATACCCAGAGCATTCCCGCCGTTTACCAAACCGCAGGGGTGGCTTTCAATTTTTCCGAGGATTACATTCGTGAGTTGATGGATTTTGTGAATCGTGAGCTTCACGCGGTCTACGAATCCTAGGACTCCGCATAATTTCCGTCATTTTATTCAACCTTAGATTCATTCGCAAACGGGCGATGAAGTGGCTTAAATTCGCAGGGCATGAAAAAATTACTATTCCTTGCGATGAGCGTTGCTGCGTTCAATGTGACCATCGCCCAAAAAATTGATTTGGACCGTGTTTATGTGGCACACCAGTACCGCGATTTGCCATCTACGCCTTTGGATAGCACTTGGAGAACATACAACCTTTTCGTAGAAGTTCCAAGCACCATTTTTGGCGCCATGTCCTCTTCTTCTATTGAAGACCGCATCAACCTTCAGGGTTGGAAAAAAGTGTATGGCGGAGGTCATGCCCAGATCACAGTAAATTTTGATGATTTGATGTTTGATGGACAAAAGATCGAGAATCGCAAAGAAGAAATCAAAAACAAAGAAGGTGTGGTAACTGCCACAAACTACTACTACTGGTCTGTGGTGAAATACAGCATCGGTGGTACATACTATGCCAAAGATTGGCAAGAAAATGCCTTGATCAACCGCACCAACATCAACGGAACCAGTTCTTCTCAATTGGAATGGAAGAGTCCTGAATTCCG
>VGFS01000037.1 GCA_016868785.1 Bacteroidota bacterium | reverse complement strand
ATTACAAAAACACGTTCCAACATGGGGGCATTAGCTTGGAGGAAATGTGCTGTCCTATTGCCGTACTATCCCCAAAAGTGTAATCCAATCGCAAACGAGCATCCTTAACTTCCCTACGCTTGGCCACTTTTAAAACCACCGCTTACCTCCAAACCTCGGAGGACCAACTCCAAAGGGTTGTCGATACCATCTTGGGCAAAGACCTTTCGGCCTGGGTTTGTGATTATCCCTTTGGTGCGGACGGACCTGAAATCATCGCCTTGGAGGGCAATTTGGGGGCGGGCAAAACCACCCTTAGCAAAGCATTATGCGCTGATTGGGGCTGTGACCAAGACGTAAGTTCTCCCACCTTTGCGCTCGTCAACGAATACACATTGCCCCATTTCAGTGGAAAACTCTATCACCACGATTGGTATAGGGTAAAAGAAGCGGGTGAATTGTTCGATGCCGGGATTGAGGAAATTCTGCATGAATACCCCAGCAAACACTTGGTAGAATGGCCAGAAATTGGTGAATTTTTCCTGCGCGATTTGGCCGAAAATTACAAAGCCAAAGTACTCTGGGTAAACATCGAACACTCAGAAAATACGCGAGAGTACCGCTTGCGAATCCTTACTCCAGCCGATCCTAAAACTCCGGCGTAATCAAGGGTCTGAATTTTTTCATCGGCACCGCCGCCATGCGGAAACCTACATAGGATGTGGCAGACTCTTCCCCGGCAACGCCATAATAAATAATACCTCTACTGCCAATCTTACACGCCGCCGCAGGTAAATTCCATGCCCCGCCTTTGATGATATGTCCCTCTTCGGTATACTCGCCAACCCGATAATCAATCTCCGTAGACGTCCACTCCGCCACATTCCCTTGCATGTTGTAACAACCCGCATCGTTCGTCCAATACGAGGCGACAGGCGTGGGATACATGGCACCGTCGACACCAAAATTATCGCGCTCAGGACGGAAATTGGCAATGTAAACCCCTTTGGCATTGCGCATAAAGTTGTTGTTTACGGGTGACCCCGAAGACTTCTTGGAGCGTTTCTCAGCCACCACCGATGCTGCCCTCTCCCACTCCACCTCCGATGGCAAACGATATTGAATAAAATATTTCTCCTGCTTTCCAAATTGATCCGTATACCACAAACAATAGTGATCGGCTTGGTCCTTCGACACCCCAACAACCGGATAATTATCATAAGCTGGATGCACAAAATAGTAATCACGCATCGGTTGATTATAGCTCATTGGAAAATCCGTATTCCAAACTTGAGTATTCGGAAATATGGCCTTCCCTTTATATTCAATTTTCTTCCAATCCAACTTTCTCAGGTATAACTCTCCCCAGGTTTTGGCAGGAGACAGCAAGGAACTCGATGATTGTGCTCCATCTGGAGCAGAAGACACAGAACCCGACTCCAACCACCCCTGAACCGCTTGCACATATTCAGGCGACTCCCACTTATACTTACCAGCGATTTCAGGGCGATTTTCCTTCATCCATTCATTGATACAGAACTCCACAAACTTGCGATATTCCGCATTCGTCACCTCGGTTTTTGAAATGAAAAAGGATGGCTCCCCTTCAACCATCTTCGAAGCTTCATAAACTTGCGAAGCCTTGATCTGGGCTTTTGTGAATTCACTGTCGTGCAGATAATAATCTTGCATCTCGTAGAAGTTATTTACCCGATGGCCCAAATGAGGCGTAAATCCCTGATTCAACAATTTTTGGACCGATTGACTCTCACCCCCAGTAGGATTTCCCATGATATAATAAACCCGATTGCTGTCGTTCAACGCGCGCTGCGCGCCGGTGATATAAGACCACCCCTTACCCATGTTGATGTACACCGACTGTCCGCTCAAATCTGGCATCACCAACATCCCCAACAGCAAAAGTCCCCCAGCGTAAATCCTAGTTTTTACCCTCATTATCAAAAAAACGACATTTTTCTCAATTAATTTGATGTTGCACTTGGATATCGACCAACGTAACTTAACACATGGCCCATCGCGCTACCTGGTGAACAATGGTTACATGTAACTATTTCGCCGGTTTTAACACCGCCCGGTAAATTCGCAGCAAGGGCAACTGCTCGCGATAAAACGACTGCACCAATTCCCAGGAAACCACCCCCTGCATGGTGGGAAATTCCAATGGCTCTTTCAATTGCAGCTGATCACCAAAGGCTATCCAATAAACCTCCTTGATGGGCATCATGGGCGTTTGACCTGCTTTCAATTTCGCATTTACTTCGGGCCAAAGGGCATTGATCGATGCCAGCGTAACCGTAGAATCCAAAAACTCCGGCGCAATGGTGTGTATCCTCCTTTGCAATGAACTTGGCAACAACATCGCGTTCAACATCAGCGACTCTCCCTTTCCTATCACCAAAGCCGATGCATCCGCAGGCAACTGTTTACCCACCCATTCCAATGCCTGATAGTTCGTCTGATGCCAATAATCAATCTGCATGGGATAGCGCTCTATCAACTTTTTTCCCAATCCATTGAAGTACGTCTGCCCGCTTTCATAGCCCAATTCCGTGCGATTCATTTGGGTATATGTTGCATTTTGCAGATAAATAAACGGATCCGGCACCACAAAAAACAAACCCTGAATTAAACCTATGCCCGATAATAACGTCAAGGCCTTCCGTTTGAGCGATGAATTGAATGCCCAAAACCACAGCGTAACACAGCCTCGGGCCGACAATACCACCACCGGCAACAGTAAAAACAGGGAATGTCGCCAAGCATCATACATCACCGGCTTTTTCACCATCACGAAACCCAAATACAGGAGCAAGAGCATCAGCAAGAAATTCACGGTATTGAAGTCAAACCTGCGTTTGCCACGCAGCGTTTCTATCAACAACAAGCTCCCGCCAAACAACAGAGGCACCAAAATCAACCCGCTCAAAGTGGTGATCATCCAACCCATCAGGTACCACCGCGATGGTTCCATCGATCCAAAAAACAACGCCCCATGCGGCCATGGATTTTCAAACACAAAGCCCAACACCTGCTTCAAGCCGTCAAAGCCCGTAAACCACAAATACGGATAACTACCGATATAACCGATGGCAAATGCCACAGCACCCCATAGTAGCCAACGAATGAGTGTCCACAAATGCTCCGACGAATGTCGCACCGCCTTCGCCAACGGCCACACCATCGCCAAGCCCAAAACAAACACCCCACCCATGCGTATCGTGGTCGCCACACCCAACAAACCCATTACCCCAAACCATCCCCAATCCCAACGCTGCTTCTCCCTACCCCACACCCGGTCCAATCCCTCCACCACCAACAAAATCAACACAAAAAACAAAGCATCCTTGGTGTTATAATGCGCCTCAGCAAACATCCTGGGCCACAAAGCCACCATCAACACCGGCATCATCGCCCCCAACCGTTTTCGTGAAAGCGAACCCAATCCCCCCTCCTTCTCCACCATCCCCCAACCGATCATGCCCCAGCCATTGTTCCTCAACCCCATCAAATACAAACGCCACAGCCCAAAGACAAAAAAGCCCCACAACAACGCCCGCCGCAACAACAACTTCACCCGCAAAGGCTCGGTAAACACCACCTGCTCCGCGAGGTAGCTGATACTCTCCCAGGCCGGACCAAAAAACTTGTGCTGCTCTACCTTGTCAAACCCCACCCGCCCGCTCAAAAAGCGGTTGTTCTCCATCCCAATCGTGCGTTGTGTTACCTCATCCAAATGCACCCCGAAATCATCCAGCGTGCAAAATCCCCAAACCGCATATAACAGAAAGAACCAGACCCAAGGTCCGGTTCTTTCCAATAAGCTATTTTTCCAGCGCGTTAACACGCCGTAAATATAATTCAATTAGTTCGTTGCCTCAGCTTCCGCGTAAGCCTCCACAGGGATACAAGCGCAAATCAAATTGCGATCGCCCACCGTGCTGTTCACACGAGAAACCGTAGGCCAGAATTTGCCCAAACGGATAGAGTCCAACGGGAAAGCCGCCTTCTCACGAGAATACTCGCGGTCCCAAGCGTTCGAAATCACACAAGTAGACGTATGAGGCGCATGCTTCAACACGTTGCTCTCCTGAGAATACTTGCCCTCCTCCACTTCGCGGATCTCCTCGCGGATGCTCAACATCGCATCGCAGAACTTATCCAACTCCTCCTTGCTCTCACTCTCCGTAGGCTCCACCATCAACGTACCCGCCACTGGGAAACTCAACGTGGGCGCATGATATCCATAGTCCATCAAACGCTTGGCAATGTCCTCTGCCTCCACATGGGCGCTGGTCTTGAACTTGCGGGTATCCAAAATCATCTCATGGGCCGCAAATCCGCTCGCACCTTTGTACAACACTGGATATTCAGCTTCCAAACGGGCCTTGATGTAGTTGGCATTCAAAATCGCATATTTCGTAGCATTCGTTACACCCGTACCACCCATCATCTTGATGTAAGCATAGCTGATCAACAAAATACTCGCACTGCCCCAAGGTGCCGCACTTACCGCATGCATCGCCTTTTCAGGACCCATGTTTACCACGGCGTGACCTGGCAAGTAAGGCGCCAAATGCTTGGCAACACCGATCGGACCCATACCCGGACCGCCCCCACCGTGAGGGATACAGAACGTTTTGTGCAAGTTCAAGTGACAAACATCCGCCCCAATCATTCCTGGCGATGTCAATCCCACCTGCGCATTCATGTTCGCTCCATCCATGTATACCTGTCCGCCATTTTGGTGGATAATTTCCGTCAACTCAGTAATTGCCGCCTCAAACACCCCGTGCGTACTGGGGTAGGTCACCATCAAACAAGCCAAGTTGTCTTTGTACTGCTCGGCCTTCGCACGAATGTCTTCGATGTCGATGTTTCCATTTTCATCACATGGCGATACCACCACCTGCATGCCCGCCATCACCGCCGAAGCTGGATTGGTGCCGTGTGCGCTCGATGGTATCAGGGCGATGTTTCTGTGCGATTCACCACGATCCTTGAAATATTCACGAATCACCATCAGTCCTGCATACTCCCCCTGAGCACCCGAGTTGGGCTGCAAGCTCATGGTATGGAAACCAGTGATTTCACTCAAATCTTTGTTCAACTCGTCGATGATTTCCATGTAACCCTTGGCTTGATCCATCGGCGCAAAAGGGTGCAAACTGTTGAACTCTGGCCAAGTCACCGGAATCATTTCCGTGGTGGCGTTCAACTTCATGGTGCAACTTCCCAATGAAATCATGGAGTGACACAAACTCAAGTCCTTGGCCTCCAACGACTTGATATAACGCAACATCTCATGCTCAGAGTGATAGCGATTGAAAACAGGGTGAATCATGAAATTGCTCTCGCGCAACAAAGTCGCTGGCAACTTGTGAGATACAGAACCCTCAGGTTTCGCAGCCGCACCGTCAATGGCACGGGCAAATACGCTGATCAATTTCTCTACGTCAGACATGCTGGTGGTCTCGTCAACCGAAATGGCCACCGCGCCGTTTTCATAGCGCAAGTTGATGCCTTCCGCCAATGCCAACGCTTGAATGGTCTCGGTACGTGGCACTTTCACCACGATGGTATCAAAGAAATGACCGTATTGCAAACTGTAAACCCCGTTGCCAGTTTTTACAATGGCATCGCCCAAAGTAACCGCCAATGCATGAATGCGCTGCGCGATTTTCTTCAATCCTTCCGGACCGTGGTATACCCCAAACATACCCGCCATGATGCTCAACAATACCTGCGCTGTGCAGATGTTTGAGGTGGCGTTCTGACGTTTGATGTGCTGCTCGCGGGTCTGCAATGCCATACGCAAAGCACGATTGCCCTCCGCATCAATGGAAACCCCAATGATTCTTCCGGGGATAGAACGCTTGAACTCGTCTTTGGTAGCAAAGAAGGCCGCATGCGGTCCGCCAAATCCCAATGGAACCCCAAATCGCTGGGTGTTACCCACCACGCAATCCGCCCCAAATTCACCCGGAGGGGTCAACAACGTCAACGCCATCAAATCAGAAGCGAAACAAGTCTTAACATTCGCCGCTTTGCAGGCCGACACAAAAGCACGGTAGTCTTCCACACTGCCGTTCGCGTTAGGATATTGAACCAATGCCCCAAAGAAAGAAGCATCGGGTGTGAACGTTTTGTAATCGCCACGGATAATTTCAATGCCAATGGGCTCTGAACGAGTAATCAACACATCCACCGTTTGGGGGAATACGCTGTTGTCAACAAAAAATCTGTGCGCCGCACTTTTCTTGTCCAACCCGTAAAACATATTCATCGCCTCAGCCGCCGCAGTACCTTCATCCAACAATGACGCGTTCGCCAACTCCATGCCAGTCAAATCAATAACCATGGTCTGATAGTTCAGCAATGCCTCCAAACGACCTTGGCTGATCTCTGCCTGGTAGGGCGTATACTGTGTGTACCACCCTGGATTCTCCATGATATTGCGCAAAATCACACCCGGCGTGTGGGTGTTGTAATAACCCATCCCGATGTAATTCTTATATACCTTGTTCTTCGCGGCCTTTTCGCGGAGCATCGACAAAAATTCCACCTCGCTCATGGGCTCACCCACGTTCAAAGGCTTTGGCAAACGGATGTTGCTGGGAACTACCTGATCGATCAACTCATCCAAACTGTTCACGCCAACGGTGGATAGCATGGCATTCAAATCACTTTGTCTTGGTCCGATGTGGCGATCGGCAAACGACTCCGAATAAAGGGCGTTGAATTGGTTCATAAGTACGCAAATTTAACGTATCAAAAAAGAAAACGACATGACAAACCCCCATCATTTGGTGATTTTTTCCTCTTTTTTGGCACAACCTTGCACAAACTACGACATCCGCGACAGTCTACCATCCTCCGCGTAACTGTAATGCAGGTGTCCGGCAATGATTACATGGTCGATAATCGTGATATCCAAAAGCTTGCCCGCCTTACTAAATTGATCCGTTAATCGATCATCGGCATCGGATGGCCTGTCGTTCCCCGATGGATGGTTGTGACTCAATACCAAAGAACTCGCCCGCAGTTCCAATGCCCGCTTGAACACCAAACGCACATCCACCACCGTGCCCGTCATGCCCCCCACACTCACACACTCCAACCGCAAAATCCGGTTCGCGCGATTCAGGTATACCACATAAAACGACTCCACCACAGAATCCAAAAACAGCGGTCGTAAAACGGCCACCGCATCGGTGGGATTTCTAATCTGCTTCGTGCGCGCATCGTCGATGGCGCGGCGCCTGCCCAACTCCAACGCGGCCGACAGTGTAGCCACCCCCGCCGCGCCCAAACCCTCCACCATCAAGAGTTCCTCGGGCGTCATCTGTCCCAAATGCCGCAAATCACCCCCACAATGCTCCCACAAGCGCATCGCCAAATCCTGTGATCGGGCCGATTTTCTGCCGTTACCCAAAACCAATACCAGCAATTCGCTGTTATCCATGGCAGTTTTTCCATGATGTAAAAATTTGTTTTGCAAAATGTGCAAATCCACCCCACTTGTTGTCCTTTTTCTCATTGTTGATAAAATTTTAATCATATATTTGACAATTATATAAACAATTTCACTAGTTTTGAATTCAACAGCAGCAATTAATCGGTTATTTAAATAGATAGTTATGAGCGAACAACAAGAAAAAATGAAAGCCCTGAAGCAGACCATTGAGCGTTTGGAAAAGACGTATGGCAAGGGCGTAGTGATGAAGATGGATGATACGCGGAGCGTAGCCGTTGACGTTATTTCCACCGGATCTTTCGGTTTGGATTTGGCCCTCGGCGTGGGAGGATTTCCCCGGGGAAGAATTGTTGAGATTTACGGTCCTGAAAGTAGCGGTAAAACCACCATCGCCCTGCACACCATCGCAGAGGCACAGAAAAAAGGCGGCATTTGCGCTTTCATCGATGCAGAACATGCGTTTGATAAAATTTATGCCGAAAACTTGGGCATCGACACGGCCAATTTGTTGATCTCCCAACCCGATGATGGAGAACAAGCCTTGGAAATTGCCGACAACCTGGTGCGCTCTGGCGCCATCGATGTATTGGTGATCGATTCAGTAGCGGCCTTGGTTCCACGCGCGGAAATCGAAGGCGACATGGGTGATAGCAAAGTGGGTTTGCATGCCCGTTTGATGAGCCAAGCCCTGCGTAAACTTACCGGTACCATCAGTAAAACAGGCTGTATTTGCATTTTCATCAACCAGCTTCGTGAAAAAATTGGCGTGATGTTCGGTAACCCCGAAACCACCACCGGTGGTAATGCCCTCAAATTTTACGCCTCCATTCGTTTGGATATTCGCAGAAATGCCCAAATCAAAGATGGCGACGATGTCATGGGTAACCGCACCAAAGTAAAAGTGGCCAAAAACAAAGTAGCCCCCCCATTCCGCATCGTTGAATTCGATATCATGTACGGCAAAGGCATCAGCCGAGCCGGGGAAGTATTGGACATCGCCGTGGATGCCAACATCATCCAAAAAAGTGGTAGTTGGTACAGCTACGACAACACCAAACTCGGACAAGGTAGAGATGCGGTGAAAGAACTCATCCACGACAACCCAGAAATGATGGCCGAAATCGAACAAAAAATCCGTACCAAAATGGCGGGTGGAGAAGAAATTCTCGCGGTTCAAGCCGATTAAATATTCATTTCCTCAAAGTGCGGGGTGAAGGTTTCCTTCACCCCTTTTTTTTATCTAAATCGCGCAGTATTTTCACGTCTACAACCAACCATGCCTCCCCTTCCATTTGCTACTACCCATACCCCAGCCCGTTTCATTGTGTTCAGATTGATCCTCGGCGTATGTTTTTGCTTCATTTCTTCCGAATCATTTGGTGCCACCCATACCCCAAATCCACCCACATTGCTGAAATCCAATGCCAATTGGTGGGTGCAATCGCGCCGCCCTCATCCCCTTCAAGGCTGGGATAGCTTGGCATATAACCTCAAAGCGCAATCCCACAACGTACAACAAGCCGTCGACGACAAAGGCACACTCATTTTTTTATTGCACATGTCGGTCGACAAAAAAGGCAAAGTGAGTTTTGCAGAGGTCTGGGATGGTAACTCCAACGACACATGGGTAAAATTGGCCCTGATCAATGCCGTCAAATCCAGCACCTTCACCCCTTACGTAAACGCCAAAGGCAAACGCCTCAAAGAAAGCACCTTGGTGCTCATGGAAATTCCAGGATCCAAACAGCAAAATACCACCCAACCACAAGATACCGTGATACCCAATCAAGCCATTACACCGGCTAGATTCTTGGGTGGACAAAATGCCTTCTTCGAGTTTGTGGCCGATCAATTCATTTACCCCCCACGCTGCGTAGATGAGCTATTGAATGGCTATGTGCGACTCCGGTTCATGGTAGACCGCGATGGCACCGTTTCCAATTGCAGAATCAAGGAAAGTAGCAATGCCTGTCCCGAATTTGGCTTGGAAGCCATTCGCGTACTTCGCAGTTGCCCCAAGTGGATTCCCGCAACCCACAGCGGTAAAAACATCTCTGCCTGGTTTGAGGTGCCCATCTCTTTGTCGGTGCGATAAATTCGCAACCTACTTACCGAAAAAACTTATCCTTGTACATGGCCGGATAAACCACGTACAACATCAATATCCGACTGTAGCGAAAAATCAACGGCACCATCGCCACAATAATCGCAGGAATACCCACGATGGCGTAATCAAACAAATTCAAACTGTAGAACATCACACTGCAGGTAATGATCAACCCCACAATCAAGGCATAGCCGAAGTACATCGCGCCGTAGAAAAATCCTGGCTCGGGCTCGTACGACATCTCACAAACCGTACAGCTGTAGTTCGTTTCGGCGAATTTGGTACTGAAAATGCTGTTTTTGAACACCTTGCCTTTCCCGCATTTGGGACATTTGCAAGCAATGAAGGGCACTAAACCCTGACGTTTATTTTCCATATTTCTGTCTGCGCTTGTATTGGTAAAAAAATACACCCGCAATACCAATCAAAACATAGGGCGTAGCCAAAAGCATCAAAATGCCTTTGTTAATCCCATTGCCTACAACTGGCTTGTTCTTCGCATGATCTCGATTTGATGTCAATGCCGCCTTACACATCGGACATTGTGCACCCACAGAGAGGGCGGCAAAAACGGTCAACGACAAAGTAGCTAAAAAACGTTTCATCTTAGAAGGGGTAGTATTTAAACGCATAATACGGCGCAATCATGAAATATACTATGACTCCAGTCACACTCACGTACAACCAAATTGGAAAAGTTACCCTTGCCCATTTTTTGTGCTTCGCAAACTGACCTGAAGTGCTATAATACATCGTATACAGAACCATCGGCAATACCGCCGCGGCCAATACAATGTGGGTAGCCAAAATGAAATAATACAGATATTTCACACTGCCCTCGCCACCAAAGTTGGTGTGCTCGGTGCAGGTGTGATACGTAACGTAACTCAACAAAAACACGGTCGACAAAATAAACGCCGTAAGCATATAGGCCTGGTGCGTGCCCTTCTTACCAGCTTTGATGGCCATGAAACCCAATACCAAAGCAATCGATACCAAACTGTTCAATACCGCATTGGTGAATGGCAATACCTTCGCAAATTCGGCGGTTGGTCGCATATCGGCGGGCAAATACTGCAACAAAGTCACCAATCCCATCACGGCAATGGTGATCACAACTACAAGGCGAAAAAAGCCTTTATCACTTATCCAGGTCGTTTTTTCTGTATTCATATAGCAAATTGTTTATGTCGTCTTGAATGCGCTTCACCTTCTCCAATTTCTCAGTAAGCGTCTTGCCTGATGTCTCCAAAATCCCACGAATGTGTCGCGATTTGTCGATGATCACCACTTTGTCGTCGTGAATAAAATCCTGTCCCCGTTGCTCAGTGGCCAACAACAAATCATTCATCACCCAGTCGTAAATCTCACGCTTGCTGCCCGTGGCAAATGTACGCTTATACAAATCGGCCTTGTAGGCATTGGCATAGGTGGCCAACACCGGCACTGAATCGTGTTCAGGATCGATGGTGATGGTTAAAAATCGCACGTTGGGGAATGCTTGAAACTCCTCCGCAATGACTTGTACTTGTTTGTTCATGGCCGGACAAACCTCTGCGCAAGTGGCAAAGAATATGTTGGCCACCACGATGCTTGAATCGAAATCATCCATGGTAATGGGCTTGCCATGCTGGTTGATTAAATTGATATCGGTCACCGTATGATACTCCTTGGTACCATCGGCGTTGGTGATTGTCTCACCCAAGTACGGCAATTCCTTGTGCACCCATTTGGCTTCGGCCAAAACCAGGATGCCCAAAATGGGTAAAATGAGGATGGCCGCGATCGCGGCCATCTTTATACGGTTTTTTGCAACTGCCATAAATTACATTGACTTCATCACTTCCAAAGCAGATCCTTCGTAAAGCAGTCCTGATATTAACCCCAATACAAACAACATAGGTACCAATATCACCAACGCCAAACTGATTTTCTCATGCTTCAAGTGCATAAAAGCACCCACGATGAAATACGCTTTAACCAATCCAAAGAAAATGAAGATAAAATTTCTAAATCCACTGGCAGGCATCACAAAATAGATGACGAAATCGAATATTGTGATTCCCAACAGCAACCAAAAGGTCTTCCAAAGTTCTTTGGTTCCATGACTTTCAGTATGGGGAACATAGTTAATTGCGTCGTAATCCCCGGGTTTATTATAGAATTCCATGATGTATAAATTGCGCTAATTAGATCAAATAGAAGAAGGTAAATACGAATACCCAAACCAAATCCACGAAATGCCAATACAAACCAGCCTTCTCAATCATTTCGTAATGTCCTCGACGTTCGAATACTCCGCGAACCGTCATGATGTACACAACCACGTTAATAACCACACCACTGAATACGTGGAAACCGTGGAATCCGGTTACAATGAAGAATAAAGCCGCAAAAGGCACCGGACCAAACGTTCTATCGCCCTCAGCCCACTCAAAATGGTCGCCGAAACCTACACTGTGCAAATGGTCGTAACCCTGCTTGGTAATACCAAAGGTATTGCCATCCAAACGAGCACCCTCATGAATGAAAGTATACCACTCCCAAGCCTGACAGCTCAAAAACGCAACGCCACCAAGGATGGTGTAAATCATATATCGTGCTACTTCTGCTTTGCTGTTGCGATGACCCGCTTCTACAGCCAATACCATCGTTACAGAACTCAAAATCAAAATGAACGTCATCATACTCACAAACAACAACGGCAAATGCAAACCGTGCATGAACGGGAAGTGGTTGAAGATCGACGCTGGATCAGGCCATTTGGTGGTAATCGGGGTCACTACGTTAGAGAAACGTTGTGTTCCGTATTGAACCAATAATGTTGAAAAAGTGAAAGCATCCGATAAAAGGAAGATCCACATCATCAATTTCCCGTAACTCACGTTGAACGGAGAACGACCTCCAGCCCAAGTGGGTTGATTTTCAAATGCTGCTTGCGTTGATGTATGATTAGCCATTGGAAAAAATTACCTTGCGAAATAAAGAAATAAATACAATATAAACCACAGAAGTCCAACAAAATGCCAATAAGTATTGGTAATTGACATGAACGTGATCTGTTTTTTGTGGATTTCAAGTCGGAGCGACTTCACTTGTGCAATCACTAACAAAACAATACCTCCCAAAATGTGGATGAAGTGCAACACGGTGATTACCCAAACGTAACTCGCTGATATGTGCTCAGGTCGAGAATTTACAAAGGTCAAATCCTGCATCACCAAACGCGACCAACCCAGGTATTGCGAGTAGCAAAACAACACCGATAACACCAAGGTTACAGCAATCAAAACCTTGTTTCTGGACAACTCATCTTTTTTTGCCGCTACCGTAGCCATTTGAATGCTCACCGAGCTCAAAATGCTAATTAAGAGCGAATAGAAAAAATAAACTGGCAGATCAAAAGAGGTCCACAATTGCTTCGCCTCTGCATCAGGTCTTGCCACAATGTACGCACTCACGAAGGCCGCAAACAACATGCAGCTCGCCAACATAAATAACCACAGATTCAACTTCGACGGCGCTATCATCAGCGCGGGATCTTTCACTTTTTTTACGGATTTGTTTGCCATTTTTTAGAAAATTATATAACCCAAAAACACCACAGGCGTGTAAATCAATGTCGCGTACAACAACTTACGCGCATCGGCAATTTCCATCGTTCTAAACAACGCAAACGCCTTGGCCAATACCCACAGCGAAATGGGCAATATTAGCACCAACGATTTAACACCACACATGCCATAGTAAATGGGCGTCATACTAATGATAATTAACAAAACAGTGTAAATAAGGATTTGGTAAGCACTCTTTTTATCCCTTCCACCGCTCGATGGCAACATCCAATACCCCGCCTTCTGATAATCATCGTGCAACATCCAAGCAATCGCCCAAAAATGCGGAAACTGCCAGAAAAACTGAAGCAAAAACAACATCATCCCCGGCTCATCAATTCTGCCAACCACCGCGGTATAACCAATCAATGGTGGCAACGCTCCAGGAATCGCACCTATCATCACCGAAATGTTGCTGGTCTGCTTCATCGGCGTGTACACAAAAACATAAATCGCCAACGACAAACCACTTAAAAATACCGCCACAAATGGCACGGTGAGCGACAGCAAAACAATCCCCGCTATCCCGGTTATCCAACAAAACAATATGGCTTGCGACAAGGGAATTCTCTCCTCCACAATAGGCCTAGCACTGGTTCTAGTCATCTTGCCATCGTTTTCCTTTTCGATGATCTGATTCAAACCATTCGAGGCAAAAACCACCAACATCCCACCGATCAAAACACCCAAGAAAACAGACCAATCAAACAACTCCGTCCAAGAGCCATCAGCATTCAATTTACATCCCAACAAATAGCCAAAAACCGACGTAGCGGCCACACTGCTGGTGAGTCGAAATTTTATGAGTTGTCCGAAAGCTTTTAAGGTAGAATTCATGCGATTTGTGACTGTTTAACCCCCGAGGCCAAATACACTGCAAAGATATAGGTTATCAAGGCGCTACCCACCACAACGTGGGCAACTTGTGCCCATGCCGGAACCACAAACCAAATATGCACAACCCCCAACGCAATTTGCAATGCACACAACATGGCAATGGCCATGAGCGGATTTCGCCACGATTGTTTCAAAGGCCCAACCACACTGCCCTGCTTGCGCATCAACCAGATCATCCAACCCAACACCACAAAAGGCATATAACGATGCAACGCAAACAACCCGTCCATGGCAAAGACATCCAACATGCCCCATCCCAAAAACCCCGTAACATCCCCGTCAACGTATAATTTGTCGGCCATCCGCAAACTATCCACTTGCTCGCGACTCCATGCGCCGATAATCACCACAAAAAAGACCGACAACCAAAGATAGAACCATTGTTTGCCCGATAATACCGACAGTCCCTCAAAACGGAATGAACCCGCCTTGTGCAGAGAAACCATGTAAGCGAACAGACAAAGAAAACTCAATAAAAAATGCAAAGTCACCACCCCTGGCAACAAATTCGTGGCCACAACCAAACTCCCCAACCAACCGTTCAACAACAGCAAAAACAACCCTACCAATCCCCATCCCTTCCCGGAGTCAATCCTACCCCGAAACATAATCGCCATGCCAAAATACACCACCGCAAACAACCCACTCAACACCCCAAACAACCGGTTGATGTACTCAATCCAAGCCTTCACCGGATGAAATGCCTCGGGCTCCTGTATGCTTCGATCGGACCGCAATTTCCCGGCCGACTCCTCCATACCCAAAGCCGTAAGCACCTTGGCAAATCGCTCCACCTTCTGCAACCGCTTCTGCAAAAAAATCTGCTGATAATTTCCCGGCAACTTACACTCGCAAGTAGGCGGCGCCCACAACCCAAAACACTTGGGCCAATCCGGACAACCCATCCCGCTTCCAGTAGCCCTCACCAGACCACCAAAAAAGAACAATAAAAAAACAGACGAACAGGTAAAAAAACCCATTCGTCTGTATATGTTTAATATCTTATCGTTGCTGAGTAGCATTAACGGCTCAAACCGAAAACACGCTTGATGGCAGCAAAGAATACACTATTTTCAACAGGTGCTTCCTCTTTGGCAACCTCTTTCTCCTCTACGTGCAACACCTCAGGTGCAGTGGCATCCTCCTCGTTTTGAGGGAAGTAATCCAATTCACGGTCGGGGCGACTGTATTCGTAAGGACCGCGGTAAACGGTTGGCAATTCATGGGGCCAGTTACCATGCAAACGTACATCGATGGGAGAAGTCCACTCCAATGTGTTTGACTGCCAAGGATTCTGCTCTGCTTTCTTGCCGCGGAAAATGCTCACGAAGAAGTTGTACAAGAACAACAACTGAGCAAATCCACCCACAATCGCTGACACAGTAATCAACTTGTTTACATCCATCCACACGCTGAAATCTTCTACCAAGGTGAACTGGTAGTAACGACGTGGAACACCCGCCAATCCCATAAAGTGCATGGGGAAGAATACCAAGTAGGCGGTGATGAACGTAATCCAGAAATGGAAGTAACCCAACGTATTGTTCATCATGCGACCATACAAACGTGGGAACCAATGGTAAATACCCGCAAACATTCCGAAGATCGCCGCACTACCCATTACCAAGTGGAAGTGAGCCACCACAAAGTATGAATCGTGCAATTGAATGTCCATGGCCGCGTTACCCAAATAGATACCTGTCAAACCACCAGAGATGAAGAAACTCACCAAACCGATAGAGAACAACATCGCTGGCGTGTAACGCAAGTTACCACGCCACAAAGTGGTTAAGTAGTTAAACGCCTTCACCGCAGATGGAACCGCAATGATCAAGGTCAAAATCATGAACACAGATCCCAAGAAGGGGTTCATGCCGGTGATGAACATGTGGTGTCCCCATACAATGAACGACAACACAGAAATACCCATCAACGAAATGACCATCGCCGTGTAACCAAAGATTGGCTTACGTGCGTTGGTAGAAATCACCTCTGAGGTAATACCCAAAGCAGGCAACAAAATAATGTATACTTCGGGGTGACCCAAGAACCAGAACAAGTGCTGGTACAATACGGGGCTACCACCCACGTTTTCCAAAGCACCTACACCCTCCAAGAAGATATCACTCAAGTAAAATGAAGTACCGAAACTACGGTCGAAGATCAAGAACAAAGCCGCACCCAACAATACAGGGAACGACAACAAACCCAAGATGGCGGTGAAGAAGAACGCCCAAATGGTCAAAGGCATGCGGTTCATGTTCATTCCCTTAGTACGTTGGTTCAACACGGTAGAAATGTAGTTGATACCACCCAACAAAGCGGAGATGATGAACAATGCAATGGCAACCAACCACAAGGTCATACCCAATCCAGAACCAGGCATCGCTTTCTCCAAAGCACTCAACGGAGGATACACAGTCCATCCACCGGATGCTGGACCAGTTTCAACGCCAACAGAGACCAACAAAACCACACTCGACAAAAAGAAGAACCAGTAGCTAAACATGTTCATGAATGGCGATGCCATGTCTCTCGCGCCCAATTGCAATGGAATTAACAAGTTACTAAATGTACCACTCAAACCGGCCGTCAACACGTAAAATACCATGATGGTACCGTGAATCGTAACCAATCCCATGTAGAAGTTAGGGTCCAATTTGCCATCAACGGCCCATTTACCCAACAACATCTCCAATAAACCGAATTGCTCATCGGGCCAAGCCAATTGCAAACGGAACAACAAGGACATACCCATACCGATGACTCCCATGATAATTCCTGTAATCAAGAATTGCTTGGAGATCATCTTGTGATCCATTGAGAATACGTACTTACTGATGAACGATTCCTTGTGATGGTGATCGTGGGTGTGGTGATCGGCGTGTAATGCTGAAGTGCTCATATGAATATGATTCTTTTATTGATTAGTTGGCAGCTACGGCTGCGGGTGAAACTGCAGTTGAATCAGCACCGGCAGGCGCAGCCTCTACTGGAGGAGCAACCATTTTCGCCTGTGCAGCCAACCATGTGTTGTACTCAGACTCTGAACCTACTACCGTGATTTTGATCTTCATGTTGTAGTGGGCCGCACCGCAAATTTTGTTGCAGTACAAATAGTAGTCAAAATTGGGATTGCCTTTTGATGCCCTCACTTCAGCCGTTGTTTTGATCGGCGTGAAAGGAAATACAGTGCTCATACCAGGTACACAGTTCATCTGCGCACGGAACTCAGGCATGTAAGCAGAATGGATCACATCCCTTGCACGGAAACGGAACATATAAGGCTTGTTTTTAACCAATACAATTTCCGTGGTTACACGGTCATCGTTCGATTCTTTATTGAAAATCTCAGGCTTACTCTTGAAAGCCGCAATACGCTTCAAGTTGGTCTCTTTGCGCTTGATTTCCTTCTTCATCTGACGAACATAGGCACCACTCTCAGCATCCAAAACCTTCTCGCGAAGCGCCTTGTGCTCAGAAACGTAGGTTTTATTCAAACCTGTGGCTTCCATTTTATTCAATGCAGCACGCCAAACTTTGGCAGAATCATCCGCCGCAGCAACCTTTGCCTCCAACTCAGCAACCTCACCGGTTAAAGTCGTTGCCAATTTGTCTGCCTCAGTATCCACAGCCAATCCCAATGGGTTGGTGCCTGAAATCAATACATAACTGCTCTCTCCAAATTTTTGGTCCTCACCCGCATAGCGCGCCTTCCAACCAAACTGATAAGCGAATACCTCAATCTCTTGCGCATCTTCGTTTGGCGTCTGGGTGATTTTTGTCCAAACATTGAAACCACGCAATACCAGGAATGTCATTACAATCGCTGGCACAATCGTCCAAATAACCTCCAACTTGTTGTTGTGAAAGAAATAGGCCGCCTTGCGATCTTCTCTGTAATAATATTTAAACATGAAGAAGAACAACAACACCTCCGTAACTACAAATACGAAGAAAGTGAAGCCGAACGTCCACATAAACATTGAATCCAAGGATTCACCGTGCTCAGAAGCTGCATCCCACAACAACAAATGCTTGCCGTGTGCGTCGATCTCCCAGAAAACACCAATCATACCCACGATCAACACCACCAAAGCAATGGTTCCATTCACCTTGTGAGCACTCACGATTTTCTTGCCGGTGATGCGCTCCGCCAAACTTCCAATGTCGAAAGCACGGGCAATCACCAAAACAATCAATAAAATCAATACACAAATCAGGATATTCACCCAATTCCAACCACTGGGATCAAATTCCTGGGGGGGTTCAATCACATCCGTGGCCGACTGTGCAAACGACATCACCGTGGCCATACTAGCCATCAATAATGATAACAACTTCTTAGTCAATGAGTTGAAAGTGTTTTTTGGTAAAGTAAGCTTCATTTCTTGAGCCTTTTTAAGGATTTTCGATGCGCGAATTTAACGTTTTTACAAAGGTTTTACAATGATTCTCCCATTAATTTATGTTCAAAATGCCAAAACCTCAACAAACCAAAATACCAACATCAGAACCTCCCTGCCCCAAAGACATTTATTACGAATCAATCCAAACAAGCCGTTAAGAGTGATTAGACCAACTTTCGGCCAAAAACAAATAGTCCCACACACTCAATTGCTCAGCCCGTTTGGCAGCCCAACCCTCGGGCAATACAAAACCAGGTCTAGATGCCGTGAGCGACTTCAAAGCATTGCCCAACGTCTTTCTTCGCTGAGAGAACGCCGTCTTTACCACCAACTTCAATGCCCCATATTCACAAGTGGGTAATACCGACTTCAACCTGCAATCGATCACCCCGCTCTTCACCTTGGGCGGTGGATTGAACGAACCCTCATGAACCGTGAATTCAAAGGTGCAGTCATAATAGGCCTGCAACAAAATACTCGTAATCCCATAATCCTTGTTTCCCTCACCCGCCGCCAATCGCTCCGCCACCTCTTTTTGGAACATCCCCGCAAACTGACTCACCATCACCCCGCATTCCAACATCTGAAAAACAATCTGCGTACTTATATTGTAGGGATAATTTCCCACCAACGCCATCTTCACCCCCGGCTTTACCCACACCGCATTCTCGGCCTGTAAAAAATCACCCTGCCATACCCGCATCCCCTGCGCCCAAGCCTGCCTCCCCAAATATTCCACCGATTCACCATCAATCTCCAAACACAACAACCGCTCTCCAAAACGCGGATACAAATACTTGGTCATCATCCCCATCCCCGGACCAATCTCCACCACATGACCCATATCGTCATCCACCAAATCCGCAATCCGCTGAGCAATGCCCTCATCGGTCAGAAAATGCTGTCCCAACGCCTTCTTCGCATGCACATCGCCCTTGCCACCTTTCACCGGCGCATCTTCAA
>VGFS01000036.1 GCA_016868785.1 Bacteroidota bacterium | reverse complement strand
CAATTACAAAGGGAAAATCAATCAACTCAGCGTTTGGAACAAAGTGTTGACCGCCGCTGAAATCCAGGATTGGATGTATAAAAACATCGATGGGTCGCACCTCAAATATGCCAATTTGGTGGGGTATTATTCCTTTCAGGAAGGTGCTGGGTCAAACATCCAAAATAGGGTGTCTACCCAAGTGTCTACCGGAAAAAACCTCGGCTGGACCTTCGATCGTGGCGATGAACTCAACCGGAATTTCAATGCGTCTAGTGAGAAGCCACAAATCACCCTGCTCACAGGCAATTACAACCGAACTGTCACCAACATTGAGCAGCGTGATTCTGTTAAACGGTCGCCAAATGTTATCAATCGTTACCGCATCGAAGACAAATCGGCAGCGGGAATTGTAACCCACGATTTGTTGAAGATTGATAGCACTTTTGCCTTGTATGAAGCCAGAAAATCGATGGTTTACAAAGGGGAAACCGGTGTGTTGTTGGATTCCATTGCGGTGAAATCGGCAGGGGTGATAGATTTGGTGAAATTGAATTATTCACTGCGTTTTCCGTGGTACAATGAATTGGTATCGTTTGTAACGCCTTACGGCATCAACTTGGATTTGGGGATGGCTGGTAAGAGCTGGTATTTTGATATGACCGATTTTGCGCCGTTGTTGAAAGGGAAGAAGCGTTTGGTGGTGGCCATGGGCGGACAGAATCAGGAGCAAATGGAGATGGAGTTCCTGTTCATTGTGGGCAAGCCAGTACGATCGGTATTGTCGATGAATCAATTGTGGCAGGGCGGAGCGCGATTGGGCGGTCCTGGCATAGGCAGTATATTGAATAACTCGGTGTTTGCACCGGTGGATGTGCCTTTGTTGTCGAGTGCGAAATCGTTTAAGTTGCGCTCTACCATTACTGGACACGGATCGGATGGGGAGTTTGAGCAGAATGGCGGACCGATAACACACACGCTGAATGTGGCGGGCAATGCGATGAGTTGGAGTTTGGTGATGGATTGTTCGGTGAATCCGATGATTGCCCAGGGCGGTACTTGGTTGATTCCACGCCAGGGTTGGTGTCCGGGTTGGCGCTCTAAGTTGATGGAGCACGAAATCACGAAGTTTGTTACTCCGGGGAAGACAGAAACCATCGATTATGAAATTTCGCAACCCACCAAATCGGGCGATTATCGTTACATCGTGGCGCATCAATTGGTGGAGTATGGCGACATGAATTTCGATGCCGATGCACGCATTGTGGAGGTGTTAAGACCCACGGGGGACTATGAATTTGCCAAGGCAAATCCCATGTGTTCTCAGCCGGCGGTGTTGGTGCAGAATACGGGTAAATCGACGATTAAAACCATCAAATTTACCTATTGGATGAACGATGCATCGGTAAAGCAAAGTTGGCATTGGGCCGGCAATTTGGCCTCGTTGGATACGGCTACCATTGTTTTGCCTACTTGGGATCTGTGGGGGTATGGCATGAAAAATTCGGGCAACATTTTCCATTGCGAGGTGGCTGAGGTAAACGGTGTAGCCGATGAGTATCCTCTGAACAGTCGGGTTCAAAGCAAGGTGACTATTCCGGATGTATTGCCGGGCAATTTTAAGATAGAGTTTAGAACGAATAACTTTCCCACCGAGAATGCCTTCAAGTTGTTGGACGCCGATGGCAAAGTGGTTGTGAAAGACAGTTTCACCGTGGCCAATAAAACCAGCACCTATACATTGAACCTGAATGGGTGTTACAAATTGTTGGTGTATGATTACGGGTTGGATGGTTTGAACTGGTGGGCGAATACAGCGCAGGGTACCGGTGCGGTGCGATTGAGGAATGCTGCCACCAATGCCATTTTGAAGACGTTTATCGCTGATTTCGGTAGCTATTTTGAGTACAGTTTCACCACGAATTATGCGTTGCGTACTTCGGAACAGTCGCTAGAGCAGGCCGTGAATGTGTATCCCAATCCTGCCAGTGGACAGTTTTCGTTGGAGGGCGAACGTTTGGATGGGGCGTCGGTTGTGATCACGGACCTTCTAGGCAAGCGCGTGGCGGTGATGCAGGAAATTCATGGCAGTCGGGTGAATTTCGAAACTGCCGGATGGGCCAAAGGGGTCTACACTGTGGTGATCACCAAAAACGGTGTCACTGCAACCAAAAAAGTGGTGGTGTATTGATTGAGTTAAAGTTACGGGAGTTGCGGTTTTCCGTAAAATCCGAGCAAGGCAGTTGCGATTTTCCGTAATTGAACCTTGTGGAACTGCTGTAAATTCACCCAATGAATTTTTCTTCTCGTCTTCGTGTGATAGGGAGCGTTGTTCTCCTGCTCTCTATTAACATCTTCAATTTGGGTGCCCAGGGGTTGGATGCGCCGCTTCCGTTCGACAATCGCATCAAAACCGGTGAGCTGTCGAATGGGTTGAAATATTTCATCAAACCCAATCCCAAGCCAGAGAAAAAAGTGGAGCTCCGCTTGGCCATCAACGCAGGATCGCTTTTGGAAAATGAAGACCAGCAGGGGATGGCTCACTTCATCGAGCACATGAACTTCAATGGTACAGAGCACTATCCAAAAAATGAATTGGTCGATTACTTGCAGTCCATCGGTGTGCAATTTGGGGCTGATTTAAATGCCTATACAGGCTTCGATGAAACGGTTTATATCCTGCCCATTCCAACCACCAATCCAGAAAACGTGGAAAAAGGATTCGAAGTGCTATCGGATTGGGCTCAAAAAGCCTTGTTTACCGACAAAGACATCAATGAAGAACGCAGCGTAGTGCTTGAAGAAAGCAGGGGAGGTAAGGGTGCTGACGATCGGATGATGCGACAATATCTGCCCAAACTCATGGCTGGTTCACCGTATGCAAATCGCTTGCCCATCGGCAAAGATGAAATCATCCAACAGGGCAGTGCGGAGTTGATTCGTGCCTTTCACCGCGATTGGTATCGCCCCAATTTGATGGCTGTGGTGGTAGCTGGAGATATTACCGTGGAACAAGCGGAAGCGTTGATCGCAAAATATTTCTCTTCGCTCACAAACCCCGCATCGGAGCGACCTCGAATCAACGCGGTTGTGCCGGCTTATGCCAAGACGGAGGCGATGGTGCTGACCGACAAAGAAGCCACAATTCAGCAATTCATGATGATGCATTCTGCCCGTAAGAAAAGCATTCACAAAACCGTGGGTGATTACCGCGAAGGCATGGTTCAGAACCTGTTTTTAGGGGCGCTCAACAATCGCTTCGCGAAGCTCACCGAAACCGATAAGCCCCCTTACTTGGCGGCGTTTGTTGATGTGTCGGGCTGGGCCAGAGATTACGAGTCGTTTCAGATGATGGTTTACGCAGGGGCCGATATGCAAAAAAGCATCCATACAGCCTTGGGAGAATTGAAACGGGTGCGTAGTTATGGATTCAATCAAACGGAAATTGATGTGATCATGAGCAACATGGTCAGCAGCATGGAAAAGAGTTATAATGAGCGTAAGAACAGGCAATCGAGCAGTGTAGTTGATGAGTTGGTTCGTCACTTTTTACAGCAAGAATCGGTGCCGGGCACAGAAACAGAATACCAATATTATCTGGAGTTGCTGCCCACAATTACTGTTGAGGAAGTGAATCAAATGGCCAGGAAATGGCTGTCTGATGACCAACCTTATTTTGCTTTGGCTACGGGTCCGTCGAATTCACCACTGTCAACATTGAGCGGTAAGCAACTGTTGAAATGGGTAAAGATCGCACAGAAACAAAAGGTTGTTCCCAACCTCGAGAAAGCTTTGCCCAAGTCTTTATTGTCGACGATGCCCAAGTCGGGTTCGGTGGTTTCAAAGTCAGCCGATGAGCGATTTGGGACACAAACCCTCACGCTGAGCAACGGCATCACAGTTACCATCAAGCCCACCGATTTCAAAAGTGATGAGATCATTTTGTACGGCATGGGTAAGGTGGGTTCGGAGAATTTTGCCGCTACCGATGTAGTAAACTGTCAATTTATGGCCGATTTAATTCCACAAATGGGGTATGGTTCGTTCACACCCAGTGAATTGGGGGATTTTTTGGCGGGGAAATATGCCAATGTGGGACTGTCGATTGCCTCAACACAAAGTGATGTGTCGGGATCGTCAACCGTGAAAGATTTGGAGACCTTGCTGCAATTGACACATTTGAAAATGACATCGCCCCGAAAAGACGAAACCCTTTTTAAGGGTGTCATTTCCGTGGTGGAGGCCCAGATGAAGGATGTAAAGTCCGAGCCCCAAATGGCTTTCATGGATTCAACGATGAAGTTTTTTTATCACAGCGATCCGCGCAGTCCTATCTCGATACCTACAGAGCAGCAAATTGCGGCCTTGGATCCTGATAAAGCCATAAAAATTCATCAGGAGGTATTTGGGAATGCTGAAGGGTTTCAGTTTTTCTTGGTAGGCAATGTGATGGCCGATTCGATTCAGCCCTTGCTGGAAAAATATTTGGGAAGTTTGCCAGTTCAATCGCGAGGAACAATAATTTCCGATGCGGGATTGCGACCCATTCAGGGCTTGAATGAACTGAAGTTTTATCGCGGCGCAGAGTCCAAGAGTATGATCGTTGAGAATTACTATGGAACGGGCAGTTTCAGTAAGGATTTTGGATTGCATGCGGATATGGTAGGACAAGTGATGGATATCAAAATTATTGAGGAGTTGCGTGAAAAGATTGGTGGGATTTACAGTGGGGGGATGCAAGTGCAGGTTAGGAGAGAGCCCTATGCCAACTTTTCGGCGACAGTGTTTTTACCTTGCGGACCTGAAAGCGTTGACACTCTGCTGAAGGCAGCTCACAGCGAATTGGAGAAATTGAAGCGTGAAGGTCCAACCGAAAAAGACCTAGAAAAAGTGAAAAAAGCCAAGATAGAATCGTACCGAGAAAGTGTAAAAACCAACGGCTACTGGGTAAGCGCGTTGGCGGAAATAACAAAGCACCCCGAAAAGGCCCAACAGTATTTGGAGGTAGAAGCGAGAATCAATGCGGTAACAACTGCGGATTTGAAAGCGGCGGCCAATGTGTTGTTTTCTGGTGAGAACGTTTTCCGAGCGATTCTTTATCCGGCGAAATAAGCGAATTTTGAGACTGTTATGGAATGGGAATTATCGGACAATCAACTCAAAAAGACCTTTGAATTCAAATCATTTGAGGCGGCGATGGATTTTATGCAGCGGGCGAGTAGGGTGATTGCGGAATTGGATCATCATCCCGAATGGAGGAACGTCTACAACCTGGTCCAAGTTTCCTTGTGCACCCATGATGCCGGGAATGTAGTTACCCAAAAGGACTATTCACTGGCCGAAGCCTTGGATGCGGTGTTTTTGGATTTGTAGTTGATTGTAAATCAATATATTTGAATATGGAAGAACCGAATCCAATTGTTGCATTGATTATTCTGGCCATCTACGCATTGATTTGGCTGGCGCCGTTGCTCATCATCTCAAAATCATCCAAAACATCGGGGAGTGAAAAACTCGCATGGATCATCGCCATGTTGTTTGTGTCTTGGGGTGCATTCGTGTTTTATTTGCTTTTGGCGCCGTTGAAGAAGCGATAGGGGGATCGGAATTGATGGGGATTATACTGTAGTTTATCGAATCAGATGATACAGATTCCTGTGAGTTTTGTTATTTTTGGTTTGAATATTTTTAATCATGAAAAAGTTATTACTCATAATTTCTTGTGTGGCGTTCAGCGCGACATCGTGGGCGCAAACCCAAGTGAAAATTGTTACCGTTATTGAATCTATCGTGCCTATGGGCATGGGGAGATCTCGATTAATTGAAACCAATGAGTCCATCAATCCTGCGGGACTTACCACGAATCGGACAGACGGAAAGACGTCCGAACAGGGCAAGGTGGATCGAGATGAGGTAAAAGTTGATAACTTCTCAGAGACCAAGTTGCTCAATCTGTTTTCAGGTGTGGGGATTAATTTTCAAAACGTGGCATCCAATGATGCTGTAGTTTCTGCTCGTTTGACCCAATTGTTGGCAGAGGGCTGGAAAATAGCCCATGTTACAGGCGGGGTTGAGAGCAATGGGGGACAAGATGATGGTCAAGGCATTTTCTTGACACGCTATATTTTGGTGAAATAGATTTCATGGATTCCGTGCGATTACGTGTCGTGCTATTCAACAAAAAGGCCTCGTCACAGACGAGGCCTTTTTGTTGCGGTGAGGGGGGGATTCGAACCCCCGGAACAGTTTCCCGTTCGTCAGTTTAGCAAACTGGTGGTTTAAGCCACTCACCCACCTCACCAATGGGGCTGCAAATATAGGATTTGATTTTTTCCTTTACAAGTTCAACCCCAAAAGAATTTTGTAAAAAACGCAAATCTTTCTCCCTCCAAATCCCAAAACCTTTCAGTATTTTTGCCTTCTTTATTTTTAGTAACTGCAATGCAAATAAACATTACTTTCCCCGATGGCGCCGTAAGAAGCTATCCTGCAGGATCCACCGCCATGGATGTGGCGCTGTCGATCTCTGAAGGACTGGCCCGCAACGTGCTTGCCGCCAAAGTAGATAAGGAGGTTTTGGATGCCAACCGCCCCATCCATCAAGATGTTACCTTGCAGTTGTTGACGTGGAAGGACAAGGAAGGACAGCAAACCTATTGGCATTCCAGTGCGCATTTGATGGCTGAAGCGCTGGAGTTGATGTTCCCCGGAGTGAAATTGGCGATCGGTCCGCCGGTCGACAATGGATTCTACTACGACGTGGATTTTGGTGATATGCATTTTTCCTCCGAGGCCTTCGAAGCCCTGGAGAAGAAGATGTTGGAATTGGCTAAGAACAACAGTCCATTTGTGAGAAAGGAAGTGTCTAAGGCTGATGCCATTGCCTATTTTACCGAGAAAGGGGATCCCTACAAGTTGGAATTGATTCAAGATTTGCAGGATGGCAGCATCACTTTCTATGAGCAGGGAAATTTTACCGATTTGTGTCGCGGTCCACACATCCCCAATACGGGCCACATCAAGGCGGTGAAATTGTTGAACACCGCAGGTGCATACTGGCGCGGTAATGAGAAAAACAAACAGTTGACCCGTATTTATGGGGTTACCTTTCCCAAGAAGTCGGAGTTGGACGAGCATTTGGAGCGCATGGAAGAAGCGAAGAAGCGCGACCACCGCAAATTGGGTAAGGAGTTGGAGATATATACGTTCGACGACGATGTAGGACCAGGTTTGCCCTTGTGGTTGCCCAACGGTGGTATCATCATTGAAGCGTTGGAGGCTTATGCCAAGAAAACGGAAAACGAAGCAGGATACCAACGGGTAAAAACACCACACATCGCCAAAGAGAGCATGTACTTGAAGAGTGGGCATTTGCCTTACTACGCAGACAGTATGTTCCCTCCCATGGAGATTGACGGGGAGAAGTATTACTTGAAGGCGATGAACTGCCCGCATCACCACAAAATCTTCAAGGCATTGCCTCATACCTACAAAGAATTGCCTTTGCGTTTTGCAGAATATGGAACGTGCTATCGCTATGAGCAGAGTGGGGAATTGTTTGGGTTGATGCGTGTGCGCAGTTTGCAAATGAACGATGCCCATATTTACTGCACCGAAGAACAATTCGAAGAAGAGTTCAAAGGGGTAAATGCACTGTATTTGCAGTATTTTGAGAAGTTTGGTATCGACAAATATGTGATGCGTTTCTCAAAGCATAATCCTGAGAAATTGGGACAGAAATACATCGACATGCCAGAACTGTGGGAGAAGACCGAGAACATGGTGCGCAAAGTGTTGCAAAGCATGGGCGTGAGTTACGTTGAAGTGGAGGACGAAGCGGCGTTTTACGGTCCTAAGATCGACATCCAAGTTTGGAGCGCCATTGGTAGAGAGTTTACGCTGGCCACAAACCAAGTAGATTTTGCGCAGGCGGAGCGGTTCGACTTGAGTTATATCAACGAGAAAAACGAGAAGGAAAGACCCATCATCATTCACAGGGCGCCTTTGAGTACGCATGAGCGATTCATTGGGTTCTTGCTGGAACATTACGCCGGGAACTTCCCCACGTGGTTGGCACCAAAGCAAGTGGTGGTGTTGCCAATTAGCGATAAATACATAGAATACGCCGAAGGTGTTGTTAATTTCTTAAAAAAGCACGATATTCGCGCCTCCTTGGACACTCGGGCCGAGAAAGCGGGTAAGAAAATCCGTGACGCCGAAATTGCCAAAATCCCTTACATGTTAATTGTAGGAGAGAAGGAAGCCAACGAACAGCATGTATCAGTTCGGAAGCACGGCGGTCTCGATTTGGGTGCAATGGGAATTCAGCAATTGGCTGATATATTGATAGATGAAACCAGGATATAGTAGAAAACCGTTCGTCAATAAGGAAGCTCTTCACAAGATCAATGAGCTCATTACTGCCCCCATGGTTCGGGTGGTAGGAGAGCACATGCCTGTGGATGTGTACCCAACTGCCAAGGCTTTGGAGGTTGCGTATGAATTGGGTTTCGACCTGGTCGAGATTTCTCCCAATGCCGATCCTCCAGTTTGCAAGATTGTGGATTATAAGAAATTCTTGTATGAGCAAAAGAAGAAGCAAAAGGAAATCAAGGCGAATGCTGTAAAGCAAGAGATCAAGGAAATTCGTTTCGGACCAAATACCGACGAGCATGATGTTGATTTCAAGATCAAGCATTCGAAACATTTCTTGGAGCAAGGCCACAAAGTGAGAGCTTATGTGTTCTTCCGCGGTAGAAGTATCATCTACAAACAACGGGGTATTGATTTGTTGATGGGGTATGCCAACGTTCTAATTGATGAAGGATATGCCAAATTGGAATCAGAGCCCAAAGAAGAAGGAAAAAAGGTTGCCATCATATTGGCACCAAAAGTGAAAAAATAACAAAGAAAAATTAAGAATTCAGAATATGCCTAAAATGAAAACCAATTCCAGCGCCAAGAAAAGGTTCACAGTAACCGGTTCTGGAAAAGTAAAGAGAGCCAAAGCATTCAAAAATCACATTTTGACCAAGAAATCAACCAAGCGCAAACGCGCCTTGGGTAACGATACCATTGTGGATGTTACCAACATGAGCAACGTTAAATTCATGCTTCGCCTCGGAAAATAAACAAAAACAAACTTGGCCGGAGCACTCAAGCGCTTTTGAAAAAGATTGCCGCTCAAGCCATTAAACTAAAATAATATGCCAAGATCAGTCAACCACGTTGCGAGTAAAGCTCGCCGCAAAAAGACCCTCAAACTCGCCAAAGGTTACTTTGGTCGTCGTAAAAACGTTTGGACCGTTGCCAAGAACGCCGTAGAAAAAGGTTTAACCTATGCCTACCGCGATCGTCGCGCGAAAAAACGCGAATTCCGCTCTTTGTGGATCGTTCGTATCAATGCAGCTTGTCGTTTGCACGGAGTCAGCTACAGCCAATTCATGGGTAAATTGAACACAAGCTCATTGGAAATCAACCGTAAGGTTCTGGCCGACCTCGCCATGAATGATCCTGCTGGCTTCAAAGCCATCTTCGATCAAATCATGAACGGTTAATCCCTCCTGAATTTGAAATCCAAAGCCCCTCGTTAGAAACGAGGGGCTTTTTTATTTTCTATCCCAAAGAGAATAGGTGCGGATGTTTCCTCTCGACTGGAAATTAATGGCCAATACATCGGAGAATGTCACGCGAGACATCACCTTTTGAACCAAATTGTACTGATACTCTACCTCGTTGTTTAATCCAACCCGCTGAATTTCAGACAATGGCTGCTGTCCGTCACTTGCCGCCTGAGCATATTCGTTGCATTCGGCCAACAAAATGGGCTTTTCGTGCACCCCTGCTGCGTTCTTGGTTAGGAATTTTACTGAATTTTTAGTGCCCGGCAATCGCTCGGTAACCAAATTGCCCCGCAAATACATGTCCTCACCGCTAAAGGGCGACCGCACCGGCTTGATGCGTATGTATTCGCCGTCTTCTCGGATCGAATCATCACTCAGTTCAAACAAATACATCAAATCCTCCATGGCCAATCGGCGCATCAGTTTCTCGTTGTTCAACTTCAATCGCTGTACATCGAACTCTTCGGAAGTGATGATTTTGTTTTGTACTTGGGTGGAGAGCGACGACATAATTGCGTCTCTGTGTACCCGCCAATTCACCAATTCGTCAATGGCTCCGCGCTCGCTAAACCGTATTTCAAAGGGTAACAGCTGCAAACCGTTGGCCTTGGGCCAAGCTTTGCTTCCATATTCATCGCCATAATAACCCATCTTGTACAATCGCTCTCCCTCCATGGCCGTGAAAATCAAATAACACGTGTCCAGTTTGATGTCCAAGAAATAATCGTTTTCATTGGTGATGTACTCTTGGGTGATGAGTTGATAAACAAATCTGCGGTCTTTCACCAAGTTGGAGATGGGGTAGAGCGTATCAGGTTTCAATCCATCCGCGGTTACTGCGGGGTTGATCTTGGGTGCTGCCGCCGTTGCGGGTTTCGGCGCTGGTTTGGGTGCCGGTTTTGATTGGGCTGAAGCCAAAGGCATTCCCGTGAACAACAAAGCCAATACGGACAGGAGGGTATAAACGGAATTTCTGCTTGGATTCATGGTTGTCAAGACGAGCGAATAACGCAATTCGTTTGCCAAAGTTCGTGAATTCAGACAATCGCGGTTATACACTTTCGAAAATCAATTCAGAACCCGCCAAATCAATGTGCACCTTGCCCTGATTCGATAATTTGCCCATCAGTATTTGCTTGCTCAACTCATCCAAAATCCGTTTCTGCAACACTCGCTTCAAGGGTCGCGCGCCAAATTGTGGGTCATAACCCAATTGCGACAACCAATCTACCGCGTCTCTGCTTACGGTTAATTCGATGCCGTTTTCTTTCAATCGAGATACAATCATTTGAATCTGTAAACCAACAATTTGGTGAATTTCGTCTCTTCCCAAAGGCTCAAACATGACAACCTCGTCGATCCGGTTTAAAAATTCTGGACGAATGCTCCGCTTCAACAATTCAAACACATCGCTTTTCGCCCCAGCCACGATGGCATCGCGGTCGCCGGTTTCAATGTGCTCAAATCGCTCACGAATCAGTTCCGAACCCAAATTGCTGGTCATGATGATGATCGTGTTCCTGAAATTGGCCGTCCTGCCTTTGTTATCCGTTAACCGTCCATCATCCAACACTTGCAACAAAATGTTGAAGACATCGGGGTGCGCTTTTTCAATTTCGTCTAACAATACCACGCTGTAGGGCTTACGTCGGATTGCCTCCGTCAACTGTCCGCCCTCATCGTAACCCACATAGCCTGGAGGGGCGCCAACCAATCGACTTACGGTGTGTTTTTCCTGGTATTCGCTCATGTCGATGCGAACCATCGCCTGGTCTGTATTGAACAGAAATTCTGCCAATGCCTTGGCTACCTCGGTTTTTCCTACGCCGGTGGTTCCCAAGAAAATAAAGCTTCCGATCGGTTTTTTGGGGTCTTGCAATCCGGCCCGACTCCGTCTGATGGCATTGGATAGGGCAGAGATGGCTTCTTCTTGTCCAACCACCCGCTTGTGGAGTTCTTGTTCCAATGTGAGCAATTTTTCTCGCTCGCTCTGCAGCATTCGATTCACGGGGATGCCGGTCCAGCGGCTCACCACCTCGGCAATGTCTTCCGCATCGACCTCTTGCTTAACCATCAGGTGACCGCTGCGCGCATCACCCAGTTTTAAACTCAGCGAGAATAAGTCTTCTTCATTCTTTTTAATGAGTCCGTATCGGATTTCAGCGACCCGTCCATAATTTCCGTCGCGTTCGGCTTGATCTGCTTCGATTTTCAGGGATTCCATGGCGGCTTTTTTCTGTTGGATTTGCGACAAAACCCCTTTTTCGTTTTCCCATTGGGCATTCAGCGCATTGCGTTTCTCGCTTAGGTTGGCAATTTCTTCATTGAGTTTGGTCAATTTGGCGTTATCACTTTCCCGTTTGATGGCTTCCCGTTCAATTTCTAACTGCATGATTTTTCGGTTCATTTCATCCAGTTCTTCGGGCACGGAATCCATTTCTAGGCGGAGTTTCGACGCGGCTTCATCCAATAAATCGATGGCTTTATCGGGCAGGAACCGGTCATTGATATATCGTTGGCTCATTTCCACCGCTGAAATAATGGCTTCATCTTTAATCCGCACTTTGTGATGCACTTCGTAACGTTCTTTCAATCCGCGCAAAATGGAGATGGCTTCCTGCGTGTCGGGTTCTTCTACCATTACCTTTTGAAAACGGCGTTCCAGGGCTTTGTCGGCCTCGATATATTTCTGATATTCCGCCAGGGTGGTGGCTCCAATGGCGCGCAGCTCTCCGCGGGCCAAGGCAGGTTTTAATATATTGGCAGCATCCATGGCGCCTTCGCTCCGACCTGCTCCAACCAAGGTGTGGATTTCGTCGATGAACAAGACCACTTCGCCTGCGGCGCCGATGACTTCTTTCACCACCGCTTTCAGGCGTTCCTCGAATTCTCCCTTGTATTTAGCACCCGCAACCAAAGCGCCCAAATCCAAGCTGTATATCACTTTCGATTTCAAGTTCTCCGGCACATCGCCGCGGATGATCCTCATGGCCAATCCCTCAGCAATGGCGGTTTTACCCACGCCCGGTTCGCCAATTAATACTGGGTTGTTTTTGGTTCGGCGCGATAAAATTTGCAAAACCCTACGGATCTCTTCGTCTCTGCCAATAACAGGGTCTAGTTTTCCCTCACGGGCCATTTGGTTGAGGTTGAGGGCAAATTTTTTCAGGGAGTTGAATTGGTTTTCATCGGTTTGGGTGGTCACCCTATTACCGCCGCGCAACGCCTGTATCGCCTTGATCAAATCGCCCCGCTTGAACCCCGCATCCTTCAATAAATTGGCTGTACTGTCCTTTCCGTCTATAATGCCCACCAACAAATGTTCGTTGGTGATGAATTCATCCTTGAGTTCTGACATGACTTTTTCAGCAGCCACAGTCACCGCATTCAAGGGTTGAGAAAGATATACTTGTCCACCTTCTACCTTCGGCAGTGATTGCAAACTGGCCTGGGCCGCTTGCTCAATCCGGGTAAGGTTCGCACCCAACTTCCCCGCGATAAATTGCAAGGTCTCTTCATCCTCCGTGATCATGGCCAACAGCAAATGCGTGGGTTCCATGGCTTGGTGTTTGTTTGCGATGGCCAACTGCTGCGCCTTTGACAACGTGTCTTGTGCTTTGATGGTAAATTGTTGTAAATTCATGATGCTTGCTAACGCTCAAAATAGATTCCATTACATAGAATGGTATGTTTTGTGTCAAAATGTCGTTAAGAAAGTGCGCAAATTTTGCAAATTCGTGTCAAGTCGTCAGTTTTTGCGCAAATAACGATCATCGATGATTTGATTGTCGTCTTCGATGGCTTCTAGCGGGATTTCAGTTTCCTCGGCTTCGTCGTCGCTATTTTCGCTGTCTTCCCGTTTTTTAGCGGGGCCTTTCAATCGATTCCAAGCATCGGGGTGGACACAAACTTGGAATACTGCGGTATCGATGCTGCCCGAATCTTTCGCCAACAATCTATTTTTCAAGGCCCTAAAATGACCATTGTTGCTTTTTACACAACCGTTCGAGTCCAGGAACCACCGCACTTTCTTCGGCATGGGGATGATGCTGGCCAAGAAGGTGCATTCGCCCAAAGTGAGTTCACTGGGATGTTTTTGGAAATAGAATTGGGCCGCTTCGGTGGCGCCAAAGATACCCGGACCCCATTCAATCACGTTTAAATAGACTTCCATCATGCGGTTCTTGCTCACCAACGCACGTCGCTCCATCAGCCAAGTTAACAGGATTTCTTCCACCTTACGGGCAATGGTTTTTCTGCGGCCCAAGAATACGTTTTTCACCAGCTGCATGGAAATGGTAGATCCGCCGCGGGCGAAACGTTTTTGACGATAATTCTGGGCAATACTAGACCGGAAGGCATCCATATAAAACCCTTGGTGATGGAAAAAATCGGGGTCTTCGCTGCGCAAAACACACCGCACCAAATCCTTGCTGATGTATTCAAGCGAGGTGAAATTTCCATTGTCGCCCCCCACTTCAAATCGGGCCACGGGTTCGCCTTTGTCCCAATACGTGTAGGTGAAAGCACCGTTCATGATCCGAGGATCTACATCGCCCCACTGAACAATGGTGAAATCCTTGCTCGGCCACATCTGACTCTCAAGTACACAGTCGTGGGGTTTTTCGTGCTCCATGGCGAATTTGAAGCGATATTCCAATGTACCAGTGGCTTTGGGTATGCCGATATTTCGGAATAAACCCACAGGTAGACTTGAAAAGAATGCATTGGCACCCAAGCGGGGCATATACAAACCCAGCGCATATTTTGGATTGTTTCCGCCTTGGTACTGCGCGAAAACATTGGCGCCAATTTGGTTGATCCTAACGGTACTTTGTGAATCCAATTCAAAGGATCCATCTTTCACATCGCAGACGAACCTGCCGTGGGCAGAATCTACCTGCACCAAAGTATCGGATATCCGTTCATCGTCTACCTGAAGCCCAATGAATCCTCCTTGCAAATCGGCGTGGATCGCCCCAAACGACTCGCCCAATTCCGAGACTTCAAATTCCGCGCGCTGAAAGCCCAAACGATTCAAAACCAGTGGGATGCTTACATATTTCTGTTTGTTCGCCGGGGTGATACTCACGTGACCCGTCAGGTCATCTTTATCCAAATCTCCCTGCAGTAAAAACTCCAACGTTCTTTTGGTAACCCGAGGAAGGGTATCGCTTTCGCTCTTGCGTCGGCGCTTGTGCTCTTTGCGGTCTTTGTCGGTGACCAACTTTTCAGCGGTGGCTTTCACGTGCAAGTCAATGGCCTCGTTGCGATACAATGTGTTGGGTAAAGCCAATTCGATTTTTCCTGTTGTATCCGTGAGGGAAAGGCGGGTGCCCGACATTTCCAAATGGTTAGGGGCTTTGCCAATCCATTTCTCGAGTTGTCTGAACAAGCTCACGACAGGGTCGCGCTGTGGCGTTGCGGAATTGTCGGATTTTTCATCGTTCCCCAGCAAATCGCAATAGTTGCAGTAGTTGGGCAGGTTTACCAAATCCAAGACCAGGTCTTGGGTGACGAAGCCCGATAAACCAATGTCCCAAAATTTCCAAACATTCAATCCCACCGCGAGTTGCTTGCAGGCGAAAACTGTTTTGCCAGGCAGGGTGTCGACGGATTTTTTATGGTTGAGCGACAGTCCCTGAAACTCCACTCCAAAGAGGTAGGTGAAGCCTTTGCTTTCACATTGCAGGTTATATCCTTTGCGATCGAGTTTGGCTACCGCTTTGTCGAATGCCCAGTTCAATAACAATCCGCGCAGGGCAATCCATGCAACCAACAATACCGTGAGTGTAACGCCAGAAATCCAAGCGGTTTTCTTTACGATACGTTTGCCACGCCCCTCTTTGTGGTAGGCGTCCCGAAACCGCTTAGTCCAAGTTTGGATGCGTGCCTGTATAGTTGAAAGGAGTGATTTGTCGGAGTTCATGTTTTACGGAATCTGAAATGTTCAGTTCGTTGATGAAGGTGGCAATGCTGCTCTCTGTGATCTTGCTGTTTGTGCGGGTCAGTTCTTTGAGTGTCTCATAGGGGTTGGGGTAACCTTCTCTGCGCAACACGGTTTGAATGGCTTCGGCCACCACGGCCCAGTTGTTTCCCAAGTCTGCGCGCACGGCGTCTTCGTTGAGAAGCAATTTGTTCAATCCTCTCTCCAAGCTGTTTAGGGCGATGAGGGTATGTCCGAAAGGAACCCCCAAATTCCTCAAAACGGTGCTATCGGTAAGGTCGCGCTGCAAACGAGAAATCGGCAATTTGGCGGCAAGGTGCTCAAAAAGGGCGTTGGCAATACCCAAGTTGCCTTCGGCATTTTCAAAATCGATGGGATTGACTTTGTGGGGCATCGCACTCGATCCAACTTCGCCTTCTTTAATTTTCTGCTTGAAGTATTCCATGCTCACGTAAGTCCACACGTCTCTGCTGAAATCAATCAAAATGTTGTTGATGCGTTTCCAACTATCGAACTGTGCCGCCATGAAATCATAGGGCTCAATTTGGGTGGTGAACGGAACGCGGTACAACCCTAGGTCTTCGCCCACAAATTGATCGCCAAATGCAGGCCAGTTGATTTGTGGAAAGGCCACTTGATGGGCGTTATAGTTCCCGGTGGCGCCCCCAAATTTTGCAGAAAAAGGGAGGTTGGCCAAAAGGTTTATTTGTGATTCAAGCCTGGCCACAAACACATACCATTCTTTGCCCAAACGGGTGGGGGAGGCTGGCTGTCCGTGCGTTTTTGCCAACATGGGAATGTCTTTCCAGTCTTGGGCTTGTTGTTCTAATATCGCCAATACCCGCGCCATGGCTGGCAACATCACTTGGTGTGTGGCTTCTTTGAAGCTCAGCGGAATGGCGGTATTGTTGATGTCTTGAGAGGTTAATCCAAAATGAACCCATTCTTTGTAGGCTTGCAAACCCAGGGTATCCAACTTCTCTTTGATGCAATATTCCACGGCTTTTACATCGTGGTTGGTCGTCTTTTCGATGGTTTTTACCCGTTCGATATCCTCCAATGGCAAATTGGCACTCCACTGGGTGAGGGTTTCTTGGGCGGCGATGAGGGCCGACCAGTCAACATTGGGAACGACTTTGGCGAGCGCAAACAAGTAGGCAACCTCAACGCGGATGCGGTATTGGATTAATCCGGCCTCGGAATAAAAGGGCTTGAGGTTTTTTGTGCCTGAGGCGTATCGGCCGTCTACAGGGGAGATTGCGTGCAATGGGCTAGCATCCATACTGCAAAAATACGATGGAATCCGGGTTTTCGTCGATTTTTTCTAGGTTTTGATGCAACGAAACGATGGATTTCGGCAAAACATCGGGTGGGGAAGTATCTTTGATACCATGATGGCCTTTCGATTGTTCATTTTAGGGACGGCCTCGCTATCGCTCATGGGATTCGGGATTGAACGACGAACCGGCTCCAGCACCCAACAGAAATCGCTCTTTCAATAATTCAGGATGGTCTTCGGGTTCCAATGCCCCCAGTTCTGGAAAACGACCTGCGCCCTCAATTTCAGCGCCAAAAATCAAGAATTAAAGTTCCAACTTAAGGAATCGCCCGGTGTGTGAACCCTCGAATTTGGCAACGTTTTCAGGCGTGCCTACTGTGAGGATATTTCCACCGCCAGAGCCGCCTTCAGGACCAATATCGATGACCCAATCCGCCACCTTGATGACGTCCATGTTGTGCTCAATCACCACCACCGTATTGCCTTTTTCAACCAAAATATTCAATACCCCCAACAGTTGTTTGATGTCGTTGAAATGCAACCCCGTGGTGGGCTCATCCAAAATATACAACGTTTTACCCGTGTCGCGCTTGCTCAATTCGGTCGATAATTTCACCCGCTGCGCTTCGCCACCGCTGATGGTCGTGCTCGATTGTCCGAGCGTTAAATAACCCAATCCCACATCCTGCATCGTCTTCACCTTGCGGTAAATTAACGGGATGTGTTCGAAGAATTCCACGGCGTTATCAATCGACATCTCCAAAACATCGTTGATGCTCTTGCCTTTATAGCGAACTTCAAGGGTTTCACGGTTGTAGCGCTTGCCCTGACACTCGTCGCACAATACTTCCACATCCGGCAAGAAATTCATTTCAATCACTTTTCTACCGCCACCGCCACACGCTTCGCACCGACCGCCTTTTACGTTAAAACTGAATCGCCCGGGCTTATAACCCCGAATTTTGGCTTCCGGCAAATTGGTGAATAGGTTGCGTATCTCTTGAAAAACACCCACATAAGTAGCTGGATTGCTCCTAGGCGTACGTCCTATAGGGGTTTGGTCAATGCGTATTACTTTGTCGATGTGCTCCAACCCACTGATGCTCTCAAACGGCAAGGGTTTGTAACTGGAACCGTATACTTTGTTGTGGGCCGCAGGGTAGAGGGTTTCATTGATCAAACTCGATTTTCCGCTGCCACTGACGCCAGTAATAGCCACAAATAACCCAATGGGAATTTCGAGGTTTACCTTCTGCAAATTGTGTCCGGTGCAGCCCTTCAAAACGAGTTTTTCTTTTCCCGCTTTTCTTCGGTGCGATGGCACAGGTATACTGTCTTCGCCTCGCAAGTATTTGCCGGTAACAGCATCGGAGGCCACGAAATCCTTGACCTCGCCGCTGGCAACTATTTGACCGCCATGCACGCCCGCGTGCGGACCAATTTCTACCAACCAATCGCTGGCCAACATCATGTCTTTGTCGTGTTCTACCACAAGGATCGTGTTGCCCATATCGCGCAAGTCGCGGAGACTTTGGATCAATCGTTCGTTATCGCGCTGATGCAAACCAATGCTTGGCTCATCCAAGATGTAAAGCACATTCATCAATTTGCTGCCAATTTGGGTAGCCAAACGGATGCGCTGGGCCTCTCCGCCGGACAGGGTTCTGGCCGGACTGTTTAACGTGAGGTAGCCCAAGCCCACACCCACCAAGAAATCAAGGCGTGCCCGAATTTCTTTGATCAATTCCGTGGCAATGGTTGCTTGTCGTTCCGTAAGTTTATCATCCACCGCATCAAACCAAGTCTTCAACACATCGATGTTCAGGTTGCTCAGCTGGGCGATGTTTTTATCGGCCACCAAAAAATGCAGGGATTCCTTTTTCAACCGAGCGCCCGCGCACACCTCACAGGGTTTTTGGTGCATGAATTCTTCGGCCCACTGACGCAGTTTGTCGTCCTCGGATTCAAAGTAATTCTCCGTGATATAATGCACAACGCCTTTGTAAGTGCTTTCGTAGGTTTTCTTTTGCCCTTGATGGTTTACGTGGCTCACCATGATGGTTTCATCGTATCCGTACAAGATGCACTGCAGTTGGTCATCGCTGAGCTGTGATATAGGATCGGCCAAGCTGAAATCCAACACTTTGCTCAAGGCCCTAAGCTGGCTAAAGGTCCAATTCTCGCGCAATTCCCCGATGGGCACAATGCCGCCACGGTTAATGGATTTACTGCGGTCGTGGATGATGAATTCTATGTTTACCTCGGCGGTTTCTCCCATGCCTTCGCAATTGGGACAGGCACCATAGGGTGAGTTAAACGAAAAGGAGTTGGGTTGCGGTTCATCGTAACTAAGGCCAGAGATGGGATCCATCAGAAACCGAGAAAAGGGGACCACTTTCTGATCGGCATCTTGCACCATCATGTTGCCACTGCCCATTTTCATCGCGATTTTTACGCTCTCCGAGAGTCGACCGGTAGATAACGATTGTACTTGCAATCGATCAATCACCACTTCGATGTCGTGGATTTTGTAACGATCTACTTGCATGCTCCCCGTGATATCGGTGATATGGCCGTCGATGCGGACTTTGTTGTACCCTTTTTTCTTGATTTGTTCGAAGAGTTCGCGGTAGTGTCCTTTCCGACCTTTTACCACGGGCGCTAGGATGGCCACTTTTTGTCCCTCAAACTTTTGAACCATAGCGTCGATGATCTGTTGCTCGGTGAGTTTGACCATTTTTTCGCCGCTGAGATAGCTGATTGCCTCGCCAGCACGGGCGTAGAGAAGTCGCAGAAAATCGTATACTTCGGTAACGGTACCCACAGTACTTCTGGGGTTCTTGCTCACGGTTTTTTGTTCGATGCTGATTACCGGACTCAAACCGCGGACTTTGTCTACATCGGGGCGTTTCATATCGCCGATGAACTGACGTGCATAGGCTGAAAAACTTTCTAGGTAGCGACGTTGTCCTTCCGCAAACAGGGTATCAAATGCCAGAGAGCTTTTTCCCGATCCTGAAAGTCCTGTAAAAACAACGAGTTTGTTGCGTGGGATGACCAGATCAACGGACTTCAAATTGTGTTCCCGCGCACCCAAAATTTCGATGCTGGGTTCGTTGGCATCGGGCTGATGAATGTGCGAGGAATGTCCGTTTTTCATGGAATCTGCAAAGGTACAAAACAATTATCGGAAAGAAAGGTGTTTGCGCTTTTTGCAAATATTTACCAACTGCCTCCAGCACCGCCGCCATTGAAGCCACCACCGCCACCAAAACCACCCCAATCGCTAGAGCCGCCACCGCCGAAACCACCCGAGGAGCCGGAGCCTCCGCCACCCCAGCCGCGCCCCAAACCGCTGCCCATTGCACCCCAGAACAGGGCATCGCCAAGTCCGCTGTTGTAGCGTCCGCGACGTGAATACCCGCCACCACCGCCGCCACCTCTGCCGGTTAATGCGATAATAATCAATATAATTGCGGTAATAAACAGGGCAGAATAGCCGCCTCGTTTTTTGTGCTTTTTGGTGGCTCTGCCTTCGAATTTGTTCCGGATGGCTTTTTCGTAGGCCTGTGTGGTTTGGTCAATGGCCAAAGCATAGTTCCCCTGGCGCAAATAGGGGATCAAGTATTCCTCATGGATCTGACCAATTCTGCTCGCACTTAATCGGTCTTGCAGTTGATCGGCCGTTACCGTTTGAAACTTGCGGTCATTTACGGCGATATACAACAGCATACCATTGTTTTTTCCTTTAATACCCACTTTCCATTCGCG
>VGFS01000035.1 GCA_016868785.1 Bacteroidota bacterium | reverse complement strand
AAAACAAATAGATTGAAAAGAATTTGGATATTGGCCATTGGCGCGGTGCTTTTGGCATCCTGTGGTGGAGCTACCAAGGTGGCAGATGCAACCAGCATTGGCTCGTCGGCGGAACCGATAGAGGCTCAGAGTACAGTGCCCCAGCCGAAGGCTGGGGAAATCATCATTGTAGATGTACGTACGGTGGCTGAGTGGGATAACGACGGTCATGCCAATTGCACCGTGAATATTCCAATAGACGAATTGGAGTCTCGCATGGGGGAATTGAAAAAGGACCAAAAAGTAATTTTGGTTTGCAGAAGTGGAAACCGTGCAGGTAGGGCCAAGCAACTGCTTGAAAGCGCTGGTTTTACCCAAGTGGAGAACAAGGGCGCTTGGCAAAATGTTGAATGTAAATAGAAACCACTAATTCTTGGGTCAACGATGAGTTATCTCATATAATACATTGTTGAATTTAAGTGTTATCCCAGCAGTGGGTAGCGCCACAATTTCCATTTGTGGAAACGGTATCTCAAAGAAACCGCCAAGCAGCCCAAGCCGTAAACCGCACTGTTGCTCAAGTTGATAGAACTGGCCTCAGGGAAGTACTTGGTTGGACAGCTAACCTCGCCAATTTTGTATCCCCGACTCACACATTGAGCCATGATTTGATTGTCGAACAAGAAATTGTCTGAGTTCAAATCCCATCGGATCGACTCTAAAACTTCGCGGGAAAAGGCCCGATAACCGGTGTGGTATTCAGACAGTTTTTGGTTGACCAGTATGTTTTGAGCCAGGGTGAGGATGCGGTTGGCGATGTATTTTACCAATGGCATGCCTCCTTCCAGCGCCCCCTTGCCCAGAATGCGAGATCCCAAAACTACGGGGTAGATGTCGGTGGCCACCAGGTGGGCCATGGCAGGAATGAGTTTTGGGGTGTATTGGTAATCGGGGTGAAGCATGATTACGATGTCGGCCCCCAAATCCAGGGCTGCGCGGTAACACGTTTTTTGGTTACCCCCATAGCCCAAATTTTTTTCATGTTTGATCAGGTGTTTGATGCCCAGTTTGGCTCCTACTTCGAGCGTGTCGTCGCCCCCAGCATCATCGACCAGAACCACATCATCGACCAAATCGAAGGGAATTTCACGGTAGGTCTGCTCCAAGGTGAGTGCGGCATTGTACGCCGGCAAAACCACCACCACTTTTTTACCATGAATCATGTTGCGAAAATAAGGGTTTGGGATTAAGGTCCGGCAAATTCTAGCCGATAGTCCATGTAAATCCCGGCCGTCCATCCAAAGAAATCAGGCATGGCATACTCATTGGTCACGTTCAATGTGCCGAAATGTAGGTTATATTTCTCCCAGAATTTGTCGGTGAGTATCCATTGGGTTTCTACGGATTGTAGGTAGCCTTGAATCAGTTGAAAGCGTTTTTCTTGGAGGTTACGGCAGGTTTTTGTGGCGGTGAAACCGCTGGAATAAAGGGAAAGTGCCTCTGCCACAAAATGGGTGAGGGGTGGCCAGGCGTTGGGGCTATTCCATTGAGTGGGCCAAGTAACCCGATTTTTTAGTGCGGTTGCCGAATCGCGCAAAATGGGTAGGCAGGGGTGAACGCCATATGGGCCAATGAACAATTCGCTGAGCGATTGCAGGGCTTTTTTGTGTTTGGCATTGTGTGGTGCAATGTTGGCGAAGTAGGGCATGAACTGGGCCGCGCTGTTGATGCGATGAATTTGCTGCTGGGCAATGTTGTAATCCCAATACCATCCGTTATGTTTGTCGTAGAACAGCTTGTTTATCAATTCTTTGCGATGCTTTGCGATTCGTTTCCAATGCTTAGATTTTTCGTGGTTGTTGAGGGTTTTATACCCGTGGTACAGGGTTTTTTCGGTGATATAGAGCAGGCAATTGAGGTCGAGCGGTGCGATATTTTGGCATTGGGCGTTGAATCTCGGGGTAAAATCCCAACCACTTTCGGCTTCTGCGAGCATGTGGCCGAGTAGGACGATGCCTTTGCCTTGTTTTTGTTGGTTGGGCAATTGGAGGCTGTCTTGGTTGTTTTTTTGCAACAGGGAGTCAAAGTTTTCGCCCAATCGGCCAGAGAGGAAACGACCAAACCGAACGAGAAAGGCGTCGGACGCGTTATGTCCATAGTGGTTATACGCGATGGCGTTGGGAGTGATTTTTTGTTCTTTGCGGGTGAGTCCGAGCGAACGTTCACGCATCCACCAATCGTGTTCTTTCTCCAGGATTGGGAGCGCCTGGCGAAGCCAGGCGGTGTCGCGGGTGGCTTGAAAAATATCGGCAATCATGGCGCCTAGCAACGGGGGCTGGCTGCGGTTGGTCATGGAATGGCGGTTTGCGTTGGGGATAAAGCCCAGTTTTTCGACGAGAAAAAGGAGGTTGTTTACGTTGTGAAGGGCTTGTTGTAGGGCGGTGCGTTCATCGGGGGAGGATTCACCGCGGCGTTGGGGGTGGGTGCCATAGGCGATCAGGCCCCGGTTGATGAAATAGGTGTCCCAATAATAAAATTCTTGAAACAGGGTGTTCCCTGCCAGGGTGGGTGTGGAATAGGGGAAGGGGAGTCCGATGTAATCGGCAGAGTCATGGGTTAGTCTACGGACGCTGTTTTGCCATTGCTGTGCGTAGTAGGTATGTGGGGTAAGATGCGGTATGGCGACATTAATGTTGGTATCGCTCGAGTTTTGGGCGATGCAACTTGTTGCGCCAAGCAACAGGGGAATTAGGGCTGTTTTGACAGCAATTCCGAGGATGAAAGTGCGTTTGGCCCATGACATGGGTCAAAAATACGCTGGTTCCTACGTTTTTGGTGGTGCGATTACAATTGAGCTGCGATACCATCCCATAAGGCGATGCGCGCACGCAGGGCTTCTTGCGCGGTTGCGGAAGCTTGGGCCCATTTCAGTGCGTCATCGCCACATACGTGGCTCAGCAACAGGGCCGATAGTCCGGCATGGTGGTCGCCATCGAGTTCGATATGTCTTTCCAAGTAGTAGATGAAGGTATTGAGCTGTTGATCGTTTGCGTTGAGTTCTTTTACCATGGCCAGGAACATGTCGGGGATAAGGTCTTCGCGGCCGAAGGCGAATGCCGCGGCGACTTCGTGCAAGCGGTCGCGACCGATTATTTCAAAGGTGCTTGCCACGAAGGCCGCGGCGGAAGCAGGCGCTTGCGCCTGCGTGAGCGCTTGTGAAACGGTTTGTCCATTTTGCAGAGACATTACAACTTGGTCGATACTGCTGAATGAGGCACCGGCTTTTTGCATCGCCCGCTTGTACAATTCAAAGTGACTGATATGTCCGCCTGTTGGATCCTCATCGCTCTCTTCGCCCAATACGATTTCATTGATGAAGAATCGCAATTCTGCCGTGCTTTTGGGTACCCAAGGGGCTTGGGTGCAGGTGAGGTGGTGTTGGAGGTATTTGAGGAGCGACATAAAATCCCAAACTGCGTACACGTGATGTTCCATGAACAATTGTAACTTCTGTTGGCTATTGATTTTTCCGTACAGAGGATGATTGGCCAATTGGGTTCTCAATGGTTGAATGTCGGCTTGTAATGAAGCCAAATGTGGGTTTGTCGCTGCTTGGGTTGACATGATGCAAAGTTAACACGCCTGCGGGTATGCGGTTTTTGCGGCTGTCGAACTTTTTGTCATTTTTATCTCATTCGTTGTTTACCTTTTTGAGGGTTGGCGTATTAAGGCCCGAAAAATTCGAAAAATACCATGAAAAAAATGCGCATTTCCATCGAAAATCCTTGCCATGAAGATTGGCAAAAAATGTTGCCAGAATCCCAGGGTAGATTCTGTCAGGCCTGTGAAAAAACAGTGGTAGATTTAGATCGGAACAATTATCGCCCAGTACAGAAAGTATAGCTCAACCCCTGTTGGGAAGTACGAATAGCCCGGGGGTTGCCGATTATCCGGTTCGGCCAAGCAAGCAACTGTTGCATTTTGCCTATTTGTTGGTGTTGGTATTGGGGGTAGGACTCACCGCATGTGGAGATTCTCATTCCGATGTGACTGGCAAGATACTAGTAGATACCAGTTTTAGGGATTCGCTGAAGCAGACATCGCCGATTTCGGAAAAGCCGGAAGCGCCTAAGCAAGAAGTTGAACCTAAGCAAATCGAGCTGATGGGTGACACGGTTGTTGATATCATAGAGGAACCGAGGTCGCAGACAGAAACCATGGGTAAGCCCGTGATTCATATGCCCAAAAGACCTGATCAATCTGACCCTACTCAATTTATGACAGGTCCGTACGAGCATCCATTAAGCCCTGGAAGATGCATTGATACAACGGTTGTGCGAAGACCCAAAGAGGATCCTAGGCCGCAGCCTCCCAAATACATAAAAGGGAAAGTGGCGCTTCCCAAAAAGGGCAAGCCCGCAGTGGTTACGCCGATGAAAACCGTCCAAGATATCCGCATCATGGGCGAGTGTGTGGTGCCCTACGAATACGAAAAACCGCGAGGTTAGGTAGTGGGTTTCTTGGTGCTCTTGGCGGTGGTGGCTGTGTTTCCTTGAATTTGGTTCATGGCCATCATCTCCTTGAGTGTTTTATTCATGCCATCGGTGGATCCGTCGAGGAAAATGACGTTTCCCTTGCCGTCTGAGGCGAAATTTTTGATCGCTTCTGTCCACATGCTAAACAATAAAAACGAGGAGTCGAGGTCTGCTTCCTTCATCTCGATGGCCGCATCTGACATCCCCTTGGCTACTTCTTTGCGGAAAAGGGCGATACCTTCACCGCGAAGTTGGGCTGCGATTTTTTCGGCTTCTGCGGAAATTTTGATGGCGTTACCCTCCGCTTCTGCTGCTTTGGTTTTGGTGATCAATAACGCTTGTCCTTCATTTTCTGCTGCTGCCTTCAAGTTTGATGAAGCCACAACCTGGGCCATGCTTTTGGTGATGACATCGTCGAAAGTGATGTCGTTCAGCTGTAAATCAATCAAATGGTATCCCCAAGATTCGAGCACCGAGTCGATGCCTTCCTTTACCGATTCTACGATTTCTTTGCGAAGGGCCAAGATCTCGGCCTGGCGTTTGGTGGCCACAAATCCGCGGATAGATCCTTCGATGGTTCGGATAAGCGCGGTCATGAAGTCGCGATCATTCACAAATTTAAAAGCCACATTTTTAAGTGTCTCTTCACGGTTGTCGAACACGGAATACAGCAACATCGCCTTGAAATAGACATTGGCTTGGTCTTGGGTGATGGCTTGGAAGTCGAGTTCTATGCTGCGATTTTGAATGGAAACCTTGCGGTAGACCACTTCAAGCATGGGGATGCGGAAGTTTAGACCGGGGTAGAGAATTCTACGGTACTTGCCGAACATGGTTAAAATGGCCACATTCCCCTGTTGAACGGTCATGATAGACGACAGAAGTACCAAAATGGCAAACCCCAATAAAATGTAATTGAATAGCATAATGTATCAAAGATACACAACTGCCACCTGAAAAATTCGGCGCCAAGAGTTTTAGGTATTCCATGCGAAATTGGCCAAAGATCTTTTTGAAGCGCTCCATGCTCTAGGGAAGCTCAAAACGGCCGTCGGCTTTTCGATGGTCTGTGGCTGCGCGACCAATTATTTCCTCACTCGCGAACTTGCGCTGCTTACCGTATGGTTTTTACAAAACGCAGACTGCGCAACTGTCCTCCAGCGTTTATTTCAATCTGATAAATTCCGCTTGCTAGGGGTTGAATATCGATGTTTTTCTCGGTGCCTGATAACATGAGATGCCCAGAGATATCAAAAATTCTGTAATTCAATTCTCTCGCTGGAATGTCAATATTGAGTTCGTCGGTAGCGGGGTTGGGGAAGATTCGCCATCTCAGATCGCTCGCTGTTGAAGATGTTTGGCTGTTGGTTGATCTCACCATTTGGAATTGCCAAAATCCATTGCCGTAATTGATCAACGCGGTGAGCCTTGTGGCAGTGAGTCCAATTTGATAACTCCGGCTGTTGGGAACAACCGAACTACTGCTCAATTCGCCTATATTGGTTGCCTTGGGTAATCCCAAAAACAAACCTTGTCCGTTGATGACCAATTGACCGTTGCTGCTATCGATGAACCAGTTGCCCGTTTTAGATCCATCGTGGGGCGCAACAGGATTTCCGCAACCTTCCTTGCCGGCATTTTGCCATCCTTCAAGCCAAGTGTTGCTGCCCAGTAGGTTCTTGAAACTGCCATCTTTGTTGATTTGGTAAATATCGTCGAATAGACAAGCCCTTGTCACCACGTCGGCATTGCTGTTGCTCCACCAAGTTAAATTGGCGGGGGTAGGACCCACGGCAAGCGATTTAGCCACAGGTTCAATGACCCAGTTTCCGGTGATGGATAGCGCCGAGAATGAGATTGTGGCGCTTTGATTGGCATTCCCTGTATTGTCAACCGCCTTGGCAAAAGCGGTGTAATTGCCCAAGGCTGCGGTGAATTTGTACTCGTAAGGTGCGTTGAAATCCGTAAAAACGGAGTCACCATTGAGGTAGAAAGTTACCTGTTGGATGCTTCCGTCTAGGTCTTCCGCTGAAGCTTGAAGGGTAATGCGTTGGTTTTCAATAAAAGTAGCGCCTTGGGTGGGATTGTTCAGGCTAACTTCTGGGGCCACATTGCCTCCATCTTGGACAAAAATAAAGATGTCGTTGTAGTCGCTATTCACGCTGTCGCTTACAGTCAATCGCACTTTGTAAACGCCTTTTATGAGGTTTTTAAAGGTTGTTTTTGCCGCATTGGGTTGCAATAGGGTGATGCGAGACGGACCATAAATTTGTGACCACTGATAGTTTAGGTAGCCCAAAGAACCGGCTTTGCTCTTGCTACCATCGCTGGTTGCGCTGTCTGAGGTGGTTGGACAAGAAACGTTCCCACCGGCGTTTGCTACAGGCAAAGATTTGGGCAGTGCACCTGTTCTGGTGAAAGTGATTTTTCCAACATTCATGCCTCCCTCTTCGAATTGGAGTTTTAGGATTCTTCTTCCTTGTTGCAAGGGTAAATTGATGAGGCTTACACTTCCAAATGTTTCCCATTTTCCTGTTGTTGGAAAGCCAACATAAGTGCCAATTTGCTTGCTGTCGAGCCAAATCGTTAGTTTGCCCGCCGCACCGGCGCTGCCATTGGCGTAACGCACTGCGCACTGATACAGACCATCGTCCTGCACATTTACCGTGTATTCTGTCCACTCGCCGGCATCGATCCATGTTAAAATGGCCCCTTCCTGGGCGTCGTTGCTCACATCCGCCGATTCGTTGGTTCTGAAATTTCCCAAGTTGGTGGGACTGAAATCGATGTAGGAAATGCCTTGTCCTGCGCCGCCCTCGAACTGATCGAAAAGTCCACTCTGAATGGTTCCAGGGACTGAAGCTGCGGCTTTGTTGTAGGGGATTTGCTCACCCACAATCAGCGTAAGTAGGTTGCTGTTAGCCCTGATATCGCCTTTGAAAAGTTTGGCGTAAATGGTGTAGTTGCCCGCATTGAGTCCGTCAGTCCGTAAATTCCAAGGGTGTTGTATCGCAGTTTTGATGCGCTTTGATCCCATCATCCAGTGAACGGAATCGGGTTGAATGCTCAAACTATCGAAATAGATATCCGCCGCCGTGCCCTTGTAGAGCTGAGCGAAATCGCTGCCGATGTGTGCGGTAAGGTTGTTGTCGATACTGGTTTGAAGTTTGTGCGGAGCCACCACAAAAACATAGCCGTCTGAGTAGGTGATTTTAAGGGTGTCTTTCCCATAATTCTTGGCAACATAAATTGTTTTGTTCCCCTTGGTAAATGCCACGGCCAGCGGATGATTGGCGGTGATGCTAGGGTTCAATCTGCCAAGTGCGTTGAGAGAGTGCAGCCAATGGTAGGTTTGAGCGTCCGAAATGCCAAATTTGAGGTTGCGATTGGGGTTGCTGTTGTAAAGTTCGATGGCCTTCGCTGGGTTTGTAAAGGCCAAAAACTCCCAATACACATCGTGCCACAGGTTGTCGTTGACTTGGTTGGTTAAAATGCCTGTGTTTTTCGCCATCTCCTTCCAAAGGCGTGTGGCATAGGCCGTGTCGTGCGCCAAATAAAAGGATCCGCCATGAATGGGATACAGTTCGATACCATAGGAAGCGGCGATGTCGCTGGTCCAAAATGTGCCATTGTCGTATGAGTTGCCCCATACCCGTGAAACAAGCGCGTATTGCTGTGTTTTGGCGAAATTGCGCTGCTTGATGTCAAGCCAATACTCTTCGATGGCCGATTGTTCGGTGCAGTACAAGTAGATGCCCAAATCGCGGATGGACTTGTTTTGGGTGATTTCGCCCCAGTGAATGAGCGATGAGTTGAACTGCATGCTTTCGGATGTGGATTCTTGGTCGTTCCCCTGGGGAAAACTGGCAAAGCCGTTGGCCCAGCAATGGCCGGTATAGGGGTTGAAATTGCGCAAATAGGGGAAAAGGGTGTCTTTTCTGTTGGTGGTGGCGGCGTCGCGGACAAGCAAGTTGATCATTTCGCCGTAGGATTTGGCCCAGCCGGGTTCAAATTCCTCCAAGAAGGCGGCGGCATGTACAAAATAGCCCCAATGAAAGTGGTGGTCGTTGATGTTGTTGTCTTGCCCATGTCCAGCGGGGTAGCCCAGCATGGCCGACCACGTTTTGTTGTAATGAAATAGAAATGCGACTTCGCCAGGATTGTGGGTGAGCCAATTCTCCAATCTCGATTTGATGGTCTTATGGATGCGCATGACCGAGGCGGTTTCGCCCATTTCATGGGCAATTCGCGCGGTTTGAATCAGGCGATTCATCACCTGTCCTTCGTTGTAAGAATCGGTCCAAGTCGCCAATCCTTCATATTCCAGGTCGGTAATCTTTTGCTTCAATTTTGCGGGGTCAAAGCCATCCGATAGAAAATCAACGTAGGGAAGGGTAGGGAGTATGCCTTTGAACGTGTGAGATACTGAAAACGCGGATTTGGCAATCATTTTAAGGGTGCCGCGGATGCTGCTGTAATTGTAACTGAGGTAGTCTTGGTTGGGGAGGTTGCTGCGCGACCATTGATGTGGAAGGAGGCCAACCAAGGGAAGGGAATCTGTGCCTTCGTGAACTTTGGTTTGAATGGAGAAATCGGTGGTTACGGTGCTATTTTTTTCGTTGAATTGAAAATTGGCTTCGGTTTTTGTGGGTTCAACATAGGCGAATCGCTGAAAGGAATCGGCTAGCGCACTGAGCCGTGTGCTGTTTTGCGGCAGCATCACCATGGACCAATAATTCTTGCCATTGAGATTGGATGTGTAGGTGTTCCCATTTTTTGTCCAACTGCTGCCTTTCGGCGCATAAACCACAAAGTCGGCACCGTTGTAGGCGTTTTCGATGATGATTTTTTCGTTAGAAATTGTGGCGGTGCCGGTATTGATTTTTACGCTGGCTTCGTTGGCGCTATCTTTTTGATAGTAGAGAATTGGCATGCCCATGCCCACAGTGGTTTGAAATCGTTTTCCCGCGCTTTTCCATTCGATTGTGATCAGCCAATCGGAGTAATGAGAAATGTAGGGGGCGCTGTGATTGAGGGATGTTACCCCCACGGTAATGGGTTCGATGTCGGAGATAACGCCCCAGGGAATGTAGGAAGTTACCAGTCCGGCATTCACGGTTTTCAGCGTGAGTGGGTAGTTGAATAGGTTGTCGCAGTGGGCATTTTTTACCTTGGCCGACCACCAGTCATTGGTGGGGACGGGTTTGTTTTTGAGCGAGTCGATGAGGTAGGGGGAGCCGGAGGGGTATCCGTTTCTTCCTGCTACATCTGTGCCCGGGAAGGTTTGGGTATAGCTGCCACTACCCACTTTGATTGTTTGGGCGAGGGTGTTGGTTTTGGCAAGTAGGCCCAAAGCCAAAATGAGAATGGAATGATAGAGGCGCTGTTGAGTTTTCAAAAGGGGTTATCCGCTCTGTGGGTGGTTAACGAAGGTAGTTCTTTATTGTAAAAACTACAATAAAGAACTGTATTTGGTTGGGGACTTGGGTTACTTGATAGTAATTGTGTTGTTATCAAAAGTTTGCAGCGTTTCTGGTGGACTTGAGAGGTGCTTTTCAAAAGTCCACCGATTAACGCACCTAGCTTAGGAGCAAATGAGTGGATTTCAGGCCCAAAAAGGCATAAAAAACCCAAAATTCGCTAGAATTCGGGGAAAAATGGGGTAAAAATAGGGTTTGTTGCAGAGAGGAAGGGATTCGAACCCTCGATACGCTTTTGGCGTATACACACTTTCCAGGCGTGCTCCTTCGACCACTCGGACACCTCTCTAAGGAGGTGCAAAGATAGTTATTGTACAGTGATTTTAGCCCAAGGGGATCCAAATTCCTCCAACAAAAATGTATCCGGAAACTTCCATTACTTCTGTGCCGTTGATCAAAGTGGTGTTTAGCATATGCTGTTTTATTATTTGTGTGCAAATTGACAATCCCATGTTATCAAATAATAACCATTCAATTACATAAACAAAAACGCCCGTAAAGTTATTCACAGGCGTTTCACATTTTTATAAAAGTCTAATTATCTGCGACGTCTACGATGACGATCTCGACGATCCTCCCGACGATCTCTAACATCTTCTTTGCGGTCGCGCACATCCTCGCGCTGGTCGCGACGATCTTCTACTCGGTCTAAAGGTCCGCCTTGATGTCTGGCATCTCGAACATCTTCTCTACGGTCTCTTACATCCTCTCTATGGTCCCTCACGTCTTCTCTGAGATCCCTTAAGTCTTCTATTCTGTCTCTGCGAATGCGTTCTCTTCTGGCGGTTTGTGCCTCGCTGGGTGATGCCATCAATCCCAAAGCCAAAATGATGAGTGTTTTTTGAATGATCTGTCTCATGTTGTGTTTCTCCTTTCTCGTAGGTTTGACTTAGAAAATCGTGCCAAGTTTAATCGCATCGATGAAAATGCTCAAAAGTGCGATGAATGGGTCTTTACAGAGCCCTTTTCCAAATAAATCCTGTGATAGGAATCTGACTTCGCAGTGATTTACCGCGTCACCGATTCCAAAGCGCCCACCATAGATGGCCAACTAAACTGTTTTTTGAGCGCGTGGATGTTTAGACGCATGTTTGCGAGCCTGTTTCCGACGAACATGGCCGCGATGGCCTCCGCCAACGACTCTGGGGTTGGTTCGCATACCCATCCCGCTTCCTGGTGAGGTACCAATTCGCTCAATCCACCCACATTGGTGATGATCATGGGTAGCTCGAAATGATACGCGATTTGTGAAACCCCACTTTGGGTCGCATTGCGGTAGGGTTGAGCCACGAGTTCGCAAGCCGAGAAATAAAGCCTCACATCGTTGTTTGGAATGAATTTCGTGTGCAAAATCACCCGGTCAGACAATCCCTTATGTGAAATGATCGCATTATATGGCGCTTCGTCTTCGTAGTATTCCCCCGCAACGATCAGTTTGACATCGCTCAAAGATGCTGGCAATAAAGCCATCGCTTCAAGCAACAAATCCAAACCTTTGTAATGACGGATGAATCCAAAAAACAAGATGTGCCTATCCGTTGGGTTAAGCCCCAAAGCCTCACAAGCCTTGCTACGGTCTTCAACTGCCCCGAAATTGTCGTACAGCGGGTGCGCATGATAGGCCGACTTGGCCACAGGTTTGCGCAATGGGAATTGGTTTAAGTCGTCGAGCACCTTCCGACTCATTGCCACGGCACCATCTAACACGGGTAGAAAATACTGGCTAAATGGAGTGTCGAAAAATCGTCGCTCATGGGGAATGATGTTGTCGGTAATCGCTAAGATTTGGGTATGTCCGTTCGATTTTACCAGGCGGGCGAATGTGCCAAAACAAGGACCAAAAAAAGGCATCCAATAGCGAAAAATAATCACATCCGGTTTGATGCGCTTGTATTTAAGGCCGATGCGCAACCAATTGAGCGGGTTGACTGAGTTTAGTGCAATGTCGATGTTTAAATCGTTGGGCTTGGCATCGTCGCTAAACTGAGATTGCCCTGGAAACAGGAAATTGGGGTACTGCAATGAGAAGGTGAGCAGCGTAACTTGATTTTTTTGCTGTAGTTCGCGGCTCAAACGCTCATTGTATGTAGCCAATCCTCCACGCAGTGGGTGGGCGGGACCAACAATCACAATGTGCTTGCCTTCGAAATGCATCAATCGGTGGTTTCCTTGATGTTGTAATTGTTGCGCTCAGGGTTGGATCGACTCACCAATTCGCCGATAAAGCCTGCCAAGAAAAGTTGGGTGCCAATGATCATCGCAACCAAGCCAATGTAAAACAATGGATTGTCTGTAACCAAAGGGGCTCTGTGATTCTGGATTACATAAATCAGCTTGTCGATGAGAATCCAGCAAGCCGTAAAGGCGCCAACCAAAAAACTCAACACGCCGAGCAGTCCAAAAAAGTGCATGGGCTTTTTGCCGAATTTGCTCATGAAAAACAAACTCATCAAGTCCAAGAAGCCGTTTACGAAACGGTTCATGCCAAATTTGGTGTGACCGTATTTTCGCGCTTGGTGGACAACGACTTTTTCTCCAATTTTGGGGAAGCCCGCCCATTTGGCAATCACGGGGATGTAGCGGTGCATTTCGCCGTATACCTCAATGTTTTTGACCACTTCGTTGCGATAGGCCTTTAATCCACAGTTAAAATCATGCAATTCTAAGTCGCTGATTTTGCGCGTGGCCCAGTTGAATAATTTTGTTGGGATCGTTTTGCTCAAGGGGTCGTAGCGCTTCTTTTTCCAGCCACTCACCACGTGATAGCCCTCTTCGAGGATCATGTTACGCAACGACGGAATTTCATCTGGCGAATCTTGTAAATCTGCATCCATGGTGATGACCACTTCGCCTCGGGCTTCTGCAAATCCTACGTTGAGGGCAGCGCTTTTGCCGTAATTGGTGCGGAAACGAAACCCCCTAACATTGGGGTCTTGGTGCCTCAATCCCTGGATGATCTCCCAAGAGTTGTCTGAGCTGCCATCGTCGAGCAGCAATACCTCGTACGACAAATTTTCTTGTCGGCAAACCCGAACAATCCAAGCGTGTAATTCTGGCAAGGATTCGGCTTCGTTGTACAAGGGGATAACGAGGGAGACGTTCAGCATGGGTGCAATTTAGTATAAAGCGTTGAAAATAGTGGTATTTCTGCCTGTGGGTGGTGATTAACGATTTCCAAATCCGATGATTTCTCGGACTTCTCTGATGGTTTTTTGTGCAGAAGCACGGGCTTTTTCTGCGCCGTACATCGCGATTTCATTCAGTCGTTTTTCGTCGCCCAATGTGGCCTGTATATTGTCGCGCAATGGCGCAATGAATATTTCCATGTCGCTGGCCAGTTGTTTTTTAAGGTCGCCATAGCGAATTGTGCCGGCTTTGTGCGCGTCATCGAAATATTGGATGGTGTCTGCGTTGCAAACCAACGACATCAGGTCGAACAAGTTTTGTACTGGGGCAGATTTGGGTGAGCCGGGTTCGGTTGGACCGCTATCGCTCACTGCGCGCATGATTTTTTTATTCAAAACCGATGCTTCTTCGTCGAGGTAAATGGTATCGGCCTCTCCTGCGCTTTTGCTCATTTTTCCACTGCCGGTTAGTCCGGGAACTTTCACCAAGTTTTGGTCAAAGGAAAAGGCTTGGGGCTCGGGGAAGTATTCTGTATTGTATAAGCGATTGAAACGGTTGGCAAAGGTGCGCGCCATTTCAAGGTGTTGCTCTTGATCTTTTCCTACGGGTACTTTTACGCCGCGATGAAGCAGGATATCGGCTGCCATCAGTACGGGGTAAGTAAGCAAGCCCGCATTGATGTTGTTGGGTTGGGTGCGTGCTTTTTCTTTGAAGGAGGTGACGCGCTCGAGCTCGCCTAAATAGGCGTTCATGTTCAAGAACAAGTATAATTCTGCGGTTTCTGGAACATCGCTTTGATAGTAAACGGTGCACTTTTCAGGGTCTAAACCCAAGGCAATGTATTCTGCCAAAACCCGCTTTACCGAGGCGTTTAGGTCGCCCGGGGTGGGATGGGTTGTAAGGCTGTGATAGTCTGCAATGAAAAAGTAGGAGTCGAACTGTTCCTGCAATTTCAAGAAGTTCTTGAATGCGCCAAAATAGTTGCCTAGGTGCAATTTTCCGGTGGGACGGATCCCGCTGACTACCACTTCTTTCATGGTTACAAAATTAGGAAAATCGCGGGGGATTTGAATGAAATCGCGGGAAATGGCCGTGAATCGATGGTGGAATGCGCCGAAATTCGGACATCGCAAGGGAAAAAGAGGGATGTGGGCGTATTTTTGCGGCATGCCCAAGTTGATACAATTGAAATTCACGCCTGCAGAGATTGGGGACGAGACGGGGGTGAATCGCAAATTTTGTCGGGAAGCGGGCTTGACAGACGGCATCGTTGTTTGGAAGAAGAAGAGTCTCGACGCGCGTGGCAGGCAGCCTTATTTTTTGGTTACGGCGGAGGTGTACACCCCTGGTGAGGAGCGGGTTACGGATTTTGGGTTTCGGTTGCGAGATGTATCGAAGAGTAAAGAAATTCATATTGTAGGGGCAGGTCCGGCAGGATTGTTTTGCGCCTTGGAATTGATAGAGTTGGGTTTTAAGCCCATCGTTTTAGAGCGGGGGAAGGGCGTGAAGGAACGTCGCAGAGATTTGGCGTTGATGAATCGGGAGAAGTTGGTAAATCCCGAGAGCAATTATTGTTTTGGGGAGGGTGGTGCAGGCACGTATTCGGATGGCAAATTGTACACGCGCAGCAACAAGCGGGGTCCTGTTCAGAAGGTGCTTCGTTGCTTGGTCGATCACGGAGCGCCCGAGGCGATAACGTATGAGGCGCATCCGCACATTGGCACAAACAAATTGCCGCAGTTGGTTGAATGTTTGCGCAAGTCGATCCAAGACTGTGGTGGCGAGGTTCGGTTCAATAGTAGGGTCGATGAAATGGATGTTCAGGGCGGGGTAGTGAAGGCGTTGGTGCTGAGTGGGGGTGAGCGCATGGAGGTGTCGGCGGTGGTTTTGGCTACGGGACATTCGGCCAGAGATATTTTTGAGATGTTAGATCGGGCGGGGATAGCCATTGAGGCAAAGCCTTTTGCGATAGGGGTTCGGTTAGAGCATCCCCAATCGTTGATTGATCAAATTCAATATAAATGTGACGTTCGGGGCGATGGGTTGCCACCGTCGAGCTACAGTTTGGTGGAACAAATTCAGAGTAGGGGCGTGTTTTCGTTTTGCATGTGTCCGGGCGGAATCATTGCGCCGGCCGCTACCGCGGCCGAAGAGGTGGTGGTCAATGGGTGGAGTCCTAGCAAACGAAACGGGAAATTTGCCAACTCAGGGTATGTGGTAACGGTGGATGACCGGGATTTTGCGCCATTTGAAAATTCGGGGGCTTTGCGGGCTCTGCGGTATCAGCAGCACTGGGAGCGTATGGCCTACCAAATTTCGGGGAGTTTGAGTGCACCGGCCCAACGAATGGAGGATTTTATTCAAGGAAAGGTGAGTACAAATTTGCCTGAAAATAGCTATTTGCCTGGATTGGTGTCGAGTGCAATCGGGGAGGTGCTTGCGCCGGCGGTACACAACAGAATTCGGGAGTCGCTTGTGGTTTTGGGTAAGAAAATGAAGGGTTTTCGCACGAATGAAGCCATTTTGGTTGGGGTGGAATCCAGAACATCATCGCCATTGCGAATTCCCAGACTGTCGGATAGTTTGCAACACACGGAGGTGACAAATTTGTTTCCTTGCGGTGAAGGTGCGGGTTATGCAGGGGGTATTATGAGTGCGGCGTTGGATGGGATTCGTGCAGCCAATGCAGTAGTTGAGACAACGTAGCCACCACTGAAACTTTCGGCGATATTACCACAGAAATAATAGTTTTACATGGCATAAGGGTGATGAAATTCTTGAGTTTTTAAAACAGACAAAGCCTCTGTGACCAGGGTTTCCTGTTTTTGTTCGTCTATAATTCTGCGAAAAAAAATATTTGCCACACACTATTTTTAATCATTGGCTATTGTCTATTTTCATTTTTGATGATTGATTTTTTTCCGATTGGTCAGTCAAATGTCATAAATATTTAACAATATCCATCATTATGTCATTTTGTTTTTACATTGCATTATAAAAATACATCAAGTAGTCAAAAATTATTTGTGCATGAATGAAAAAAAACAAAAAAACCATATGAATACACATTACAAAATTACAAAATCAACGCAGTTCTTGAAAAAGACACTGTTGTTGATGCTCCTGTGTTTGGCTGGGGTAGCCAATGCGCAGTTGAGCGGATCGTACACCATCAACTCGGGCTCAGCCACGAGTGGCACCAACTTTAACAACTGGAGGGATTTGGGTTCGGCCTTGTCTACTAGCGGTGTTAACGGCGCAGTGACAGTTACGGTGCAAACGGATGTAACAGCATCATTGCCTGCAGTGTTTGCCGCGATTTCTGGTGCATCTAGCACCAATACCATTACCATTGATGGGGGTAGCAAAATTTTTACATACAGTGGTTCTAATGAGGCAATCAGTTTCACCGGTGCAGATTACGTGACCATCAAAAATGCCACTATCCGCAACAGTTCTACAGCTGCATATGCCGGTTTGATTCGTTTTTCTGGTGCTTCAAACTACAATAAAATTGATGCTTGTACTTTAGAGTTTAGTGCATTGGCTTCGGCAACAACCGGAACTTATTATGTGGCGTTTGCGAATTCTAGTACTGGTCCAACCTCGGCTACGAGTGCAACCAACGGGAATAATAATACCCTGTCAAACAATTTGATGCGCACGCTCGCTGCAAATTCAGCAGGTCCGTTCATGGGTATTTCATGTATGGGAAATACATCGTCTTACACTAGTACCGCAGATAACAATACGTTTACTGCGAATAAAATTCAGAATTTTTATTATTATGGTGTGATTAACTTTTACACCAACGGTAACCAATTTGTAGATAACGATATCAGTCGTGATAATGCAACAAGTAGCTCTACGATCTCAACCAGTTTGTACGGTATTTACAGTCTCTACACATACAGTACGAATCGTTCTACCACCTATCGTGGTAACAACATTCACGATTTGCCTTACAAGAGTGCCAGTGCAAGTTCAACCACGAACTACATCGCCTATTGGTATGGCTTGTATGCTATGTACAACTACGGAAATACAACCAATCCTTTCATCGTAGACAAAAATATACAAAAGAATATCGTTTGTTACTACCAAGCCTACAATAACTATTTGTACTATAACTATGTAGTGAATCTTACTAGCAATACCATTGATAACACCATTTCCTATGCGAGTGGTTATCGGTCTTATGGTAATTACATCATGTACGGAAATGATTATAACATCACTGGCAACATCATTCAGAACTGCTATTGGGGTCCAGCGGGTAACGGCTACGGCTATCCATACTACATGATGTACGTGTACAACTCGGCCAGAACATGGAACTTGTTTGAGGACAACTTGATTCAGAACAACTGGGCAGGTAATTATTTCTACGGCGTTTACACCATGTATTATGCCAACTGGAAATTCAACCGTAACACCATAGTGAACAACAACACAGGTACCAACTACAGCAAAAACCAAGGGTATTTGTACTGTTTCTATTTGTACTATTTGTACAACTTGGACTTCAACTCAAACTTGATGGCCAACAACACCGGTTATTATGGTAACTACAACATTTACACTTACAACTACAACTCAGGGGTAACAGCCAATATTTATCAGAACACCTTGCATTACGATGCGAGCTATGGTTCTCATTTTTCATACGGATATGTGATGCAAGAGTCTCAATCTAGTGTGTACTTCGTGGGTAATATTGGAGATTTCAAATCCCCTTACTACGTATACCCGGCGTATTTGTACAACACTACTGCATCCAATCTTAAGGAGGTTGATCGCAATACCTTCTGGATTAATGTTCCAAATCAATATTGGTGTATGGCGAATGTTGGATACGGAAGTTGGAGCGGCTGGTCTGGAGATGCAAAAGCAGGTCCAAACAACCGTATAGATAACCCGGATTGGGTTGATGCTGCCAAGAATGATTTCCGTTCTAACTGTTTCGAGACCCAGAACAATGTCCCCACTGTTCCTATCAACACGTTAGATGATGCGAGAGTTACACGGAACAAGATTGCGAGCGACCGTGGTGCGTTGGAAAATGTTATGGATGCGGAAGCGGCGAAAACAGATTTTAGCATTCCTTCCACCGTTTGTGCGGGTCACGTTGCTACTGGAGCCAATATTTATGTTAAAAACAATTTTGTTGATACCATTTACAACTTTTATGTGGCTTACAGCATCAATGGCAAGGCTACCCGCCAATTGGTAAAGACCCGCATTTTGCCAGGCAACACCCTGAAGGTTGATTTTACCACGCCCATCATGTTGTCGATTGCGGGTAACACCACCATCAAGATTTACTTGGATATTCCAGACGATAAAACAAGCAATGATACCTTTACCTTCACCACGCTCGTGAAGCCAGCCCCAGGTGGAGGATACTATGAATTCTCAACCAAGACCACTACACCCAATACGGCTTTGTATCAGCGTAGCAGACCTTTTGATGTAACTGTGTTGGATCAGCCTGTGATTTATGATGTAAACGCACCCCGCGTTTACAGCAACAGCACCTACGGAACTTCATCTCCAAGTGATTGGTTCGCTACCGTTCAAGCGTATACCGCCTCTGGTAAAGCTGTAACTGGTGCAACTCTCACACCACCCAGCGGTTCAACCAACTTGGAAGTTCAATTCAAGACTTCAGATGCCACCTTGGAAGATTCTCTTGTAACCGTAGTACTAAAAGTTACCGATAACAACAACGGTTGTGATACCTTCATCAAGCGCAATGTGTTGATATATCCATCCATCAAGCCAGACTTCACTTTCCCATCGAAGATTTGTAACGGTGATGCGGTATTGTTCACCAATACATCAAAAGTGAATTCAGGGTCTATGGAATTCTTCTGGGACTTCGGAACCGGAAACGCTGCCGATACTTCAAATGCACCTGAGCCTGTGTTCCAGTTCCCTAATTCTGGTAAATACACCGTGACTTTGACTGCGAAGACCATGCCTTATGGATTTGTGTTCACCAAGAAGTATGATGTTGAAATAAATGCGATCCCAACAGTAGCCTTCGACAAAGCCAATGCATGTTTGGGTCAAGACTTGGTGTTTACCAATAAAACCAACCCATTGAACGCGAAGATGACTTGGGATTTCGGAAACGGAGCCAAAGCAACCACCACCGATGCCAAATACAAATACAGCAAAGCAGGTACCTATTTGGTGACCTTGAGCGCGGATTTGAATGGTTGTGTAGCGAAGTTGACTCAGAAAGTTTACCAGTTTGAAAAGCCCGTAGCGAAGTTTACCCAAAACAGCGGAACTTGTGACAACGATGAGTTCTCATTCAGCAACCAATCCACCATCGGAAGCGGCTTGGTGGGTAGCTTCTGGAACTTCGACGACAATGGAAGCGTAAGCACCGACGAGTCACCCAAGTACAGCTTCTCAAAACCTGGCAAGAAGAACGTGAAATTGGTAGCGATGTCAGAATTCGGTTGTAAAGATTCAATGGTAAAATCTGTAGAGGTGAAAGAATCACCCAAAGCAGGCTTCACCAATACCCCAGCATGTTCATTGACCCCAACTGTGTTCACCAACACCACGGCAGATGTAGCAGGTGCGGTAGCGAACTACAACTGGAGCTTCGGTGATGGTACAACCAGCAAAACCAAATCTCCTTCAAAGAACTGGAGCAACTTGGGTCCTAAAACTGTGACTTTGACCGTAACCTTAGACAATGGATGTTCTGATGTAACCACCAAAGACTTGAGCGTATTGACTCAGCCTAAGGCAAACTTCACAGCGTCTGATGTGTGCGCTGGAGATCAAGTGGTATTCGTAAACAACACCACATGGCCACAAGGCGACATCTCTTACAACTGGGATTTCGGTGATAACACATACTCTGCCAACAGCGATCCCTCTAAGTTGTACAACATTGTACAAACTACCAGCTACAACGTAACGTTGTACGCCTATATCGCCGGTGGATGTGCGGATTCAATCACACAACGTGTGACCGTAAACGAATCTCCCCGTACCTGTGACTTCCAAGCTACCCCTGACTACGGATTTGCATTCTACGGTGTGAGAGTAGAGCCAGTGAATGGTTCAGGTGCAGCAGGTGGACAAAACAACGTAGACTACACCTGGGTGTTCGCCGGTGGTGGAACCATGAAGTCTAAGGATGTAAACGCAGCGGTGAACTACAACTTGCAGAGCGATGGAGAATACACCGTTACCATGAAGGCGGTTGTACGTCAGACTGGCTGCGAATGCTCAAAAACCAAAAAGGTTGTGATGAACCGCGCAGCGGTGAAAGATTTGCAATCGGTTGGTGTAGCGGTTTACCCTAACCCAACCGCTGGCGACATCAAAGTGGCCACCACTGAAACGTTCGGTGCCAACATCACAGTAAACGTGATGAGCATTGAGGGCAAGATGGTGAGCACTAAAACCGTAGCCAACGAAGGTGTGATGGTATTGAACACCGACGGATTGAGCAACGGAGTTTACTTGGTACAAGTTATGTCAGGCGGCAAACAAGTAACCAAGAAGATTACTGTTCAGAAGTAATTGAAATTGTTGATTGATTGTATCAATCAGCAGAATGTGAATCATACGGTAAACAGCAAGGGCGCCCACGGGCGCCCTTGCTGTTTCTTACTTCTTGGACCCGTTTATTTTGGGTGTTAATGTGTAAAGATCAGAGATCTATGTGGATGACAGTTATTTTACGTTTTTGCCTGATTAATTATTGAAATTAATAATAAGTA
>VGFS01000034.1 GCA_016868785.1 Bacteroidota bacterium | reverse complement strand
GACAATTCATTACAACCTATTCTGCTGATTTACAGACAGTAGAAATGCAAACAACTTTTGGGTACAATGGAAACAATACCATCATGCCTAACATCAGTCCTAGCGCATTTTTGGTGGATCGATGTGAGCGAATTTTCGTTTCTGGATGGGGCGGCGCAACAAATTCTGCCCTTTATGATGTCAATACCTTCGCAGCCAAACAACACCGAAACAAAGGGCGCACAACAGGACTTCAAACAACCCCGGATGCTGCACAAAAAAACACGGATGGCAGTGATTTTTACATTGCAGTATTTTCAAAGAATTTCTATTCATTGGCCTACGCCACCTTCTTTGGAGGTATTTCCGCTCCAGGAAAGCCCGCCGAAGAACATGTCGATGGCGGCACCTCACGATTCGATGCCAAAGGAATCATCTATCAATCGGTTTGTGCTGGTTGCAGAAGAAATGGGCTGTTTCCAGTGACACCCACCGCATACAGTCGCACCATGAACAGTGATAACTGCAACAACGCACTGTTTAAAATCGACTTTGAAAACCTCAATCTAAAACCCCGGATGAAAGACACGTTCGTCCAAGTAATTGCTACTCAGCCCATCAATTTTCAGATCAAAGGAAATGATCCTGATCCGTTCGACACCATGTATTTGAAAGTAAAATGGATCAAGAAAGGGGGCATGTTGGGCAGTGACACCGCCACCGTAGTTTGTGTGCCGGGTATCGGACAGTCAACCTTGAAATTCAGTTGGTTAACACGTTGTAGTAGTTTCTCTAAGGATACGGCGGAATTGCTTGTGTATGTCATGGATCGGGGATGCCCTAAGGCCGATACAACTTTTGCTCGAATAAAAGTTTTGGTCACTGAGCCGCCAAAAGTCATTCCTCCAGAAGCCATTTGTGTGAGTTTCGATCGTCAAACCGCCAAAATGTCGATTGCTGGGGACAACATTGCCGTCCCAACAGGGTTTTTCAAGTATTTTTTGTTGCGCCGCACCAATCCCGATGGAAGTACCACCATTTTAGATACCCTGAGAAGCAATACGGCTTCCCGTTTCATTGATGCAAATGTCCTAAATCCACGCATCAACAATTATTGCTATGAGCTCATCGGTGTGAATATTTGCGATGTGCAAGTGTTTGCTAAAAACGTATTCTGTACAGTGAAAGAATTGAATACGCCAATCAATGGGGTGCCGTTGTATACTACCACCATCGTAAATGACCGATATGCTGAAGTCCGCTGGGCAAAGAGCGATGAACCCGATTTTAAAGAATACGAACTTTACAGAATTCCTCGGGGCGGAAAGTTTGGTTCTACACCACTGGCTATCCTTACCGATACCGTATATCGAGATTCGAGCTTCAATGTAGACGCACTGAGTAATTGCTATCAAATTATGGTGGTTGATCAATGTGGCCATGTGAGTAAGGGCAGCAACGAAGGTTGTAACGTTGTAATAAACGGCACGGCTACCGAAGCACCTTACTACTTTTTTGATTTGAATTGGATGGATTATCAAGGATGGGCTGATGGAGTAAAAGATTGGAAATTGGAACGGAAAGACGATGATCATGCTTTTGAAACCATTGTGCCATCTACTATACTTCAGCAATACCGCGACAATCAATTGGACTATGATTATGGTGGATATTTTTATCGGGTAACTGCTACGCGGAACCAAAATCGGGCACTGGAACAATCGACCAGTGAAAGCAATTGGATTTACTTAATTCAGCCGCCAGAAGTATGGGTGCCAAACGCCATTACGCGCAATGGTGACGGCAAAAACGACGTTTGGGGTACATTTCCCTTGTTCGTGAAAGAATACAACATGAAAGTATTCAATCGATACGGTGAGAAGATTTGGGAAAGTACCTACAAAAAGAACCAATGGGATTGTATTTACCAAGCTCAGGAAATCCCCGATGGTGTTTACGCTTGGTATTTGCAGTTTTCAGGTTGGAATGAGAAAGAATACCGAAAAACTGGGGTAGTTCACGTGCTTCACTAGGCCAATCTAGTGGGTTCTACCAGCTAAGAAATCCAGAATCTCTAGGAGTCCGTCAGTCTTCACGCCCATGGTTGAAAGGGACGACAAAATATCCAATCCTCGCTGATTGTATTCTTTGGATTTTGCCAATATCAATTGGTCTAAACCCATTTCTATCCACTGTTTTTGAACCAGTGTTACGCGTTTAGACAAATCCGTTTCATTGAACCATAGGGTAGTGTCGGCGTGCATTTCCATAGATTTGATATAGAGCCAAGTCTTTTTGCCCTCCATGATATCGCCACCGGAAATCTTACCAGTTTTTCCTGCATCGCCAAAGGCATCCAAGTAATCATCCATCATTTGAAAGTTCATGCCAATGGCAATGGCGAATTCATATAACCCATCAATTATTTCTTGCTTGGCATTCGCCACCATGGCGCCAGAAGCCAAACTACAGCCCAGCAATACCGCGGTTTTGAATTGAATCATTTGCAAGTATTCTGCCTCGCTCACTTCGTTTCGCTCGGCAAAATCCATATCGTCTTGCTGTCCCTCACATACCTCCGTAGCCGTTTTGGAAAACAAACCCAAAATCGCATCGCGTTGCTCGCCTCCAAACGACAATATGGATTCATAGGCTTTTACCAATAAATTGTCACCGGCTAAAATGGCTGTTGGTTCGTTCCATTTCTTGTGCACCGTGGGAAGTCCCCTCCGCTGATCTGCTCGGTCCATGATGTCGTCGTGCACCAAACTAAAATTGTGAAATACTTCCATCGCATGAGCGATTGGCAATGCCATTTCTGCCGTACCACCGCAAATCTCTGAACCCGTCATACACAGGATGGGACGAATGCGTTTTCCACCCAATTCCATGATGTAACGCATTGGGTCGTACAGGTTTTTGGGATGCCCTTGAAAGGCGTTTTTCTGCAGATATTCTACATAAAGCCCATGCAATCTGGAAATACTCATGTTAGTCTAACAAATTAAAATCAATTATTCTTATCTGAGGGTCCGTTTTTTTCACTGAAACAGTAATAGGGTCGCCCAAATGGTAACTCCGCTTTGTCCGTTGCCCCACCAATTTTTTCTCCGCTTCGTAATATGTGAATCGATCGCCTTTTACATCAGACATCCGGATCAATCCTTCACAATGATATTCTGTTGCCATCGCATAAATCCCCCATTCAGTGATTCCGGTAATGGTGGCATCCATGACCTTGCCTATGTGCTGTTCCATCATCAGTGCCAAAGTGTATTTGGTACTTGCACGTTCCGCTTCTGCAGCCTTTTGCTCCATATTGCTGCTGTGCTTGGCAATCATTTCAATCTCCGATTCGCTGATGAATGGCTTGGGTTCAGTCAAATAGTGCTGCAATAATCTATGAACCAACAAATCCGGATACCTGCGAATGGGAGAGGTAAAATGCGTGTAATACTCAAAGGCCAATCCAAAATGGTCCGATCTAAATGCTGTGTAAACGGCTTTCGACATGGTCCTGATGGCCATTTGCTGTAAAATTTCTGCACTGGGATCGTTTGCGGTCCTCTCCATCAACTCGTTAAAGGATTTGCGCATTTGTGCCTCATTGTCGATGTTGATCGGATAGCCCATCAACTTACAAAAACGAGCGAATTCAATGAGTTTGTCTTGCGGGGGCAAATCATGTGAACGATAAATGAAAGGCAGCTCAGGCTTTTTCAGTGTTTTGACGTATTTGGCTACCGCCTCATTGGCCATCAACATGAATGTTTCAATGAGCAAGTGGGCATCGAAACGCGATTTGACGTATGATTCTATCGGACGTTTGTTTTCATCGAATCGAAACCGAATCTCTTTGGATTCAAATCGCAATGCGCCGTTGGCAAATCGGATGGATTCAAAGTGCTTGGCCATTCGATTCAGTAATCTCAGCTCTTCCACATGATCTCCTTTGCCCGTTTCGATCACTTCTTGGGCTTCTTCGTAGGCGAATCGACGTTTGCTGTTGATAACGGTTTTGCCAAACCATTGCTTGATGATTTCAAAGGAAGGCGACAGCGTGAAAATCACACTGAATGCCAATCGGTCTACATGTGGTTTGAGAGAACATAAGTCATTACTCAAATTCTCTGGCAACATCGGAATTGTGCGATCGACAAGATAGACACTTGTACCGCGTAAAACTGCTTCTTTGTCGATGGGTGATCCAGGCGTCACAAAATGCGATACATCGGCGATATGAACACCCAAAACATGGTTGCCATCTTTGTCTTTGGTGATGGAAATGGCGTCGTCAAAATCTTTGGCATCTGCAGGATCGATGGTGATACAAAACACATCCCGCATGTCTAAACGTTCACCCCAATCCTTGGGAGAAATTTCATTGGGAATGGCTTCCGATTCTTCAATGACTGCATCGGGGAATCGGGTATTGAAACCGAATTCTGCAACAATGGCGTGCATTTCAGTGTCGGCCTGACCCACCTCGCCGAGGATGGCTATAACTCTGCCCAATGGGTTTCTGCTGTTGTGGGGGAAGTCATAAACCTCAATAATGGCCTTGTGTCCATCGTATTTTGGGTCAATGACCTCCGTGATTTTGATGTCTTTCAGCCCGTTTTTTTGTATTAACCCAAACGCATTTTTTTCAAACACATCCAAAATGGCGCTGTAACGCTGGGGGACACGCTCCAACAATCCAATGGATTTCACATAGGTCCGATTGCCTTTGGTTCTAATTTCACAAGTTACAAGGTCGCCGGGCAGTAATTTGCCCACCATTTCGTTGTCCATGTATACTTGTTGCATTTCACCATCCAATTCCATGCGAACATAGTAATCTCCTCGGTTCGACAATACCAATTCGCCCTGAGATTTAACCGTAGGTTGAATGGGAGAGTAGTTGCCGTTAGAGGGTTCTCGAACTAACCGATGGTTGGCCAACTTCATCAGGGCCTGGTGAACCATTTCCTTACTAAAATTGGCTTCTTTGGGTATGCGAGAAAATACTTGATTGACGTTATAAGTGCCGCGACCGGCATTTTCTAATACAGCCAGGACTACGCGTTCTGGGAATGTGATTTTACTTCGATTTGACAAGAGGGGTAATAAATAAGAAAACTAAATAATGGGTAAAGTTACGCATTATTCTTGGCATCTTGGCCGTGGTGATCGTGCTCGAAATAATCCAAATCCTTGTGGAATGCCTCATCAACGTTGTAGGTGCCCCAGAATGCAAGCAACAGACAAACAGACCCAATGATCAATGCAGCCACGCTGAAGGCGCGACCATCATAAGTACCGGACAAGGTAAATTCATGAGAAAAATATTCAAATCCCATGGTAATTAGCAGTACACCGCCTCTCACAAAATTGGGTACAGTGGCAGCAACTGTACTGCGAATATTGGTTCCGAACTGTTCTGAGGCGTTGGTGACAAAAATGGCCCAGTACCCAGTGACCGCGCCCAACAAAAATGCGATGAATCGATAATAGTTCTGGCTGCCGGTAGGTCCGTACAGGAATACCAACGTCATTACTGCGATACCGATTAAATTGATATAGATCACCCGTTTTCTGCTCTTGAACAATTGGCTTAGTAGGCCTGAAAGCAAATCACCAGTGCTCAATCCCACGTAGCTCCACATCACCATTTCTGGCGTGGCAACGGCAAAAGATTTTAAGGATTCCGCGTTTGCATCCATGCCAGTGGCTGCCAGAATTTCAGGAAAAAATTTGTGCGATAGGGCAATGAGAATTCCCACAACAAACCATACCGGCAATCCAATTACGATACAAGCAAGGTATTTTTTAAAATGGGTTTTGCGAAACAACATAAAGAAATTTCCGCGTTTCACATTGGTTGTGGTAGCTGATTCAAACAAAGTGCTCTCGAACGTGCCGGCACGCATGAGTAGCAACAACAAACCCAGCACGCCCCCCACGATGTAAGCTGTTTGCCAGTTTTCCAATTGCCTGCCTGTAATTTGGCTCATGAACTGGGTGATGCCATCGCCGTTTTTTGCAATAAAAAAAGCAAAGACAGCCCCCAACGCACCGAAGGTTACGATGATCATGGTGCCAATCCCCCTTTTTTCTTTGGGCATCAATTCACTAACCAGGGTAATCGCTGCACCCAATTCGCCCGCAAGACCAATTCCCGCAAGCAAACGCCAAAATTTGTAGGCTTCTACTGTGGTAACAAAGGCATTGGCAACGTTGGCCAGACTATACAACAAAATGGATCCAAACAGCACGCTCACCCTTCCTTTGACATCGCCTAAAATGCCCCAAATTAATCCGCCAATCAACATACCAGCCATCTGCCAACGAAACAAAACGGTTTCGTATGTATTTACATCGATATTTAACGATGAAAGACTGTCTTTCTTGATGATGTTGAATAAAATCAAATCGTATATATCCACAAAATAGCCCAAGGAAGCAACGATGATCAATAAGGCAATGTTCTTTTTTTGTTTCATGAGAGATAGGGCGATAAGGTACGACAAAATAATTCTAATTCGGAGGAATCGAGATCATCGAAATGCGCCATGTGTTCACTGTCTGCATCGAGTACACCCCAAAAATCTCCGCGAGCATTCCAGATGGGGACCACAATTTCACTTTTGCTTGCAGCGCTGCAAGCGATGTGTCCTGGAAATTCTTCCACATCAGGTACCACGAGTGTTTTTTCTTCTTTCCAGCAACTGCCACAAACACCCTTTCCATAGGCAATGCGGGTGCAAGCCATAGGTCCTTGGAATGGACCCAGAATCAATGCTGTTTCTTGTTTGCGGTAAAATCCAACCCACCACCAACCAAAGGCCTCTTTTAATAAGGCCGATGCATTGGCTAAATTGGCGACGTCGTCCACGGAATTATCTAACAGAGTGGGTAATTGCTGGTTAACTAAATCGTATTTCTCCGATTTAGACATAGTCTGCCATAAAGTATCCTCCAATGCTGAACTCATGAGTGCGAATTAAGCCGATTTGAAGGATTTATTCGTCATATACAAAGTATTTTTGGCTAGCCCTTGAATCCGTTGTAAATTGCGAGTTTATTTTATAAAAACTATCAATGGAGGTTATAAACACCAAGCCGTTTGAGGTAGTATTCACCTTCGTCAGACACCCACATATGGGGGTTTTGATTGAAGCGAATGCAGTGCAGTTGTTGGAGAATGGTAATCCCTCATTGACATTTCAACGCATTAGAGAAAAGACCGCTGACTATTTTGGGCTAAATCCAGAACAAAAAAAGGTCGTTGAGATATTGGAAGGCCTCGAAAATGAGGCCATAATGAAGCGGTTTTACAAAGGGACGAGAAAAATCAAGCCGGCAGATTTTTTCATCAAGCAGTTCGACGAAGACACCGAAAAAGCTGTTTTGGACTTTGTTGAAGTGGAATTTCTCAAGGTGATCAAAGAGGTCAAGAATTACCAAATGTATTGGGCTGGAAAGACAGGCGAGCCCATGGGGATGAAGATTGATTTTTACAATGAACCTTCTACGCCATTGTTTCACTTCCGCAGGGATGAAACGGGCATGAACTACTTCGTTACCATCAAACACCGGGGTGAAAAAGTCAATTTTTGTGACCCTGATAGCGAATTGCTCATTGCCCAGCCTGCGTGGTTGCTCACACCCAATCGTTTGTTGTTTTTTGGTGCCAACGTCGAAGGGAAGAAGATCAAGCCATTTTTGCGCAAGAAATTCATCCACATTGATCCGCACCAAGAAGCTACCTACATGCGGAAATTTGTTGGACCCTTGCTGGAAAACCACGATGTATTTGCCGTAGGATTTGATATTGTAACAGACCAATTGGAAGTTCAACCGCTATTGAAACTGACATCCAACTGGGAGAATCCGCACCTGGTACTTTACATGAAATATGGAAATTGGGTATTTCCATATCATGTAAACAAAAAAGTAAATGTTCGCTTAGAGGAAAGTGAAAATACTTACACTTTTCATCGAATTAAGCGATTGTATTCTGTTGAAAAACAGAAGATTGAAACATTGAAAGAATTGGGGTTGGTTCAAACAAATGGCAGTTTATTTTCTTTGGATTCCGCAGATTTGGATGCCTTTGATATAGTCTCTTGGGTCAATGAAAATCGCGGTGCTTTGGAACGTGCTGGATTCGAAATTCAACAGGAGGACGGCAGTACACAATTTTACCTGGGTAGTATACAACTGTTGGTAACGGTAAAAAATGGCATCGATTGGTTTGATGTTCATGCCATTGTTAAGCTTGAAGGATTTGAAATTCCTTTCATCAAGCTACGTAAAAACATCTTAGAAAAGCGACGTGAATATGTGCTTCCCAATGGTAAAATTGTGATTTTACCTGCCGAATGGTTCAATCAGTTTGCGCAAATTGTAAATTTGGCGGATGTTCACGATGAATCATATCGTGTCCGCAACATTCACGTTTCCTTGCTGGCTGATTTGGATGAGTATTTAAACGAAGTACCGCCAACCTCGGATTGGACAGAAGCTTTACACAGAGGTACCATACCAACCGCAGAGATGCCCGAGGATTTCAAAGGCGAACTTCGCAATTATCAATTGGAGGGATATAGTTGGATTCGGTTTATGCAGCAAAATCGATTTGGTGCCTTACTCGCCGATGACATGGGACTTGGTAAAACCATACAAACTTTGGCTCATCTGCAAACCTTGGCCATTGAATATCAAAAAGAAAGGGAACTCTCTCAGCAATTGGGTTTGACAGCCAATGGCTCAGCCATGGTTGTTAAAGAGGCTGAAACACCGGTCGTTGCACCCGCCGATGGAAAACCGTTGCCCCCGGAAGCAATGCACCATGGCCCAATTTTGGTTATCGCCCCCAAATCACTGTTATACAACTGGATGTCTGAGTCGGCCAAATTCTGTCCTACACTCAAAACTTGCTTGTATTCAGGGCTGAGTAGGCAAAAGCTGATTTCAACCTTTGGACAAATAGATTTGGTTGTAATGTCTTATGGTACCATGCGGAACGACATCGAGACCTTGAGGAATTATCGATTTAATTGTATCGTATTGGATGAAAGTCAAGCCATTAAAAATCCTTCATCGCAGACCTCACGCGCGCTGTTGAAACTTCAGTCTCAAAGCAGAATCGCCCTTACCGGCACCCCCATCGAAAATACCTTGCTCGACATATGGAGTCAAATGAACTTCCTTAACCCCGGATTGTTGGGCAGCTACACCTATTTCGAGAAACAATTTATCAAACCCATTGAAAAGGGAGCCAATCCCCAGAAAACGGAAGAATTGCGGAAGTTGATTGATCCGTTTGTGCTCAGAAGGACGAAAAAGCAGGTAATGAAGGAGTTGCCGCCAAAAATTGAAAAAGTACACTTCTGTGAAATGAGTGCTGAGCAGGCCGATTTGTACGAGTCTGTTAAGAACCAATACCGCAATGAAATCTTGAATCATGTTACCGAATTGGGCATCTCCAAATCGCGGTTGAAGATATTTAACGGATTGATGCATTTGCGTCAAATCGCCCTGAATCCCACATTGAAGGACGTAAACTACGAAGGGGGTAGTGGCAAGGATGATGAAATCATGCGCATGTTGCTGAGGGCGGTTGCAAACGGACATAAAGTCTTGTTTTTCTCTCAGTTTGTTGGATACCTGAAAGTTTTCGAAGACATGTTTGAACAGCAAGGAGTAGAGTATTGCTACTTGGATGGTTCTATGGATGAGAAGGAAAGACAGCAGCAGATTGATTTATTTCAAAACGACGATAAAAAAAGAGTTTTCCTATTGAGTTTGCGGGCTGGAAATAGTGGTTTGAATTTAACCGCCGCCGATTATGTGTTCTTGGCAGATCCTTGGTGGAATCCGTTTACCATGAAGCAAGCGGAAGATAGGGCGCATCGCATTGGCCAAGACAAGCCTGTATTCTCCTACAAGTTCATCACAAAGGATACCATTGAGGAGAAGATTTTGGCCTTGCAAGCGAAAAAAGCCGCGTTGGCAGAAAGTGTCATACCCGATGAAGATTCCATTTTGGCAAGTCTGAATTTGGAAGAATTGGAAGACCTGTTAAACTAATTGCCAACCTATGGATTTGTTGGGTAATCCCATATGGAAAAATGCGTCAAATGCCTGGCAGAATCAATTGGATTTTTATTTTACTGGGGCCGACTATCATCGGATTGAAGCGGTTATTCAGCGCGACGAAGCCGAGGGTTACAGGGTTTACCCCTCCCATGAATGTAGATTTCGTGCTTTGGAATTAACGCCTTTATCGGAAGTGCGATGTGTAATTCTGGGTCAAGATCCCTATCACAAACAAGGACAGGCCAATGGGTTGGCATTCAGCGTAAACAAAGGGAGTAAAATGCCCCCATCTTTGAGAAACCTACTCATTGAGCTTCGAAACGATTATTCCCAAAAAACTTCCTTGGCAGAGGATAATCATGGTGATTTGTCGGTTTGGGCAAAACAAGGCGTGCTGCTCTTGAATACTTTGCTCTCTGTACGAGAAACAGAGCCATTATCGCACCAAAACACGGGATGGGAAAGCCTATCGAGGGCGGTAATTGAGGCCATTAATACACATAAAGAAGGGGTGGTTTTTGTGCTTTGGGGAAGTGCAGCTCGCGCCTACAAACCATGTGTAAATACCCAGAAACACCTCGTGATTGAGGGTGCACATCCAAGTCCATTGTCGGCCTATCGCGGCTTTTTCGGATCAAAACCTTTTTCTAAGGTCAACGAATATTTGCAAAAGCGAGGGGAAGACGGCATTGTTTGGTAGTCGAGTCCAATAAAACAAACAAATGAAAACTGTGCAAAACTGCTTAGCAAGCGAGGCCAGGCGGTTTTATACCTTTGAATTGTGGAAAATCCAATAAGCATATCCCAAGCAAACATTCATCAAGGAAGCATAGTAATTTTGCAAGCGGTGAATCTCCAAGTATCGGAAGGAGAGTTTGTGTATCTCATCGGAAGAACGGGTTCTGGCAAGTCTTCATTGCTGAAAACCTTGTACGGAGAACTTCCACTGTTAGAGGGAGAGGCCAAAATTGCCGGATATTCGTTGGTTGGATTAGCCAAAAAGGACGTGCCGTATTTGCGACGGAAATTGGGTATCGTGTTTCAAGACTTTCAGTTACTTACCGATAGGAATGTGTTGGAAAATTTGATGTTTGTTTTGCGTGCAACCGGCTGGACAAATAAACACGAGATGATGGAACGTTGCAAAGCCGTGCTAGAAAAGGTGGGATTGCAGACCAAGGATTACAAAATTCCAGCAGAACTAAGTGGGGGTGAGCAGCAACGATTGGTTATTGCACGGGCATTATTGAATGAGCCCAAAGTTTTATTGGCCGATGAACCTACTGGAAATTTGGACCCAGAAGTCAGCGATGAGATCATGTCGTTGTTGAAATCCATTGCCAAAGAAGGAACCGCAATCTTGATGGCTACGCACGATTACCGCCTGATTCAAAAGTTTGGTGGCAGCATTTATAAATTGGAGAACCGTACCTTGCGTTCAATTGAACCGTATGAGTTCAATCAATCACTTTCTTAATCGATACAGGGTAATTTCTCTCTTGGGTGATGCGATAAGGATTGTTTTAAATGTGTCCCATCGTTGCTCGCTAATCCATTTTTTTGTCGATGAATTTGTGGTGGCTGATGCACGGTTAAGTATCCTACCATTTGTAAAAACATCGTCAGTCATTATTTGAACCTGCGAATCCTTGGATAGTGTTTCGATTTCTTGAATGTCTTTTTCCGATGAACCCATGTTGAAATTGACATTTTTCGCGGGCGACATGTCATTTTTCCGGGCGATATATTCCCATGCATTTTCAATGGCCTTTGCTTGGTTCGATATAAAAACGATTTTTTGGGAGTTGTTGTGGGGTATTGAATTGTTTAGAGTGGTAGCAATGTGTTCTACGTCGGAATTGGCGCCAAGAAACATCGGTATCAAAACAAAAACACTGTGGTAAATCCAGGTGCCAATGGCCGCACCCATCAGGGGATTCGTGGTTTTATCGTCTTCAGAAAATAATCCCCCTTTCGCCATCAAAAGGGTAGCGATCGGTAGTAGCATCACCATGAACTCTGCATTTCCCACACTGTAGAAAGCAAATCCTAACTGAAGAAAGAAAACCCAAGACAGAGTTCCCCTGAAAATTGGATGGGCTGCCGGTTGCTTTTTACGTTTTGAAAAATATCGCCCAAAAAAGACTGCAGATGAGATGATTAACAGCAACAAACCGCATAAACCGATGATTGAAGGCAAAGGCCATGCAACGAGGATGATCGCAATAAAACCATGGATTTGGAAAATGGTTCGGACGAGGTTAACGCAGGTAAAGACTACGTTCATGAGACCTAACTTCGTCTCTACTAGCCCTTGATTGACATCGTGAAACAAGAAGTCGATGATGTTTTCATTGAACGCATTAGCGGCTATGACATAGGTGGCAATGATGATTCCGCCAGACAGCGCAGGGGCCTTCCAGTTTCCATGTTTTATTGCCGATAAGGCGAAGGCAAGAAACCAGAAAATGTAACTTTGATGAAACAAAACGGATAATGCCAGCAATATCCAGCCCAATGAAGCACGACTTGGTTGTTTGTTTTCAATGAGAAAACTCCCAGATACAGCCAAAAACAAGGGAGCGATATAGGTCTCATTATCCAAGGCAAATCGTAAGATTCCGAACGACCCTAAAAGAAACCAAATCAGCCATTGCGCGTTTGATGGGGTTGTGTTTAATTTCAAAAGCCAAGAGCGTAAAACCTCCAAAGTAATCACACACAAAGCGAAGTTTAGGAAAGTAAAACCAGCAATGGGGTTTATGTGTAGGAACTTTATCAAAGGCAACCACAGGGCACACCAAGGCATGTACAACAAGTGATGTGGAGACAAAAGCGAACTTATGTTTCCCTGATATTCAAATGTATCGGCCGCGTAACCCCATCCATCTCCTGAGTGGGTGATAGGAAAAACCACAATCATTGCCAAAAAAGTGGCAATAAATGCAAAGTATAATCTTCGGTTTGCATTTATTGAAATTCGCATGGCAACAAATATAGGGTGTGCTATCTTTGCTGCGTGCAGTCACCCCTCGATAATCCCATATTTGAACTCATCGGAAAAACCGCCGATGATATGAAACTCAGAGCTTGGGTGGTAGGCGGTTTTGTGAGAGATTCTATTTTAAAACGTGAGAATAAGGACATAGACATCGTTGTGGTAGGTAACGGGGTTGATTTTGCTCAAGCCGTGGCAAAACAATTCAATAACGATTGCAGTTTGAGCGTATTCAAGAATTTTGGAACAGCACAAATCAAGTTTGATGATTGGATCATCGAATTTATTGGTGCGAGAAAGGAGAGTTATCGCCGTGATTCTAGAAAGCCAGTGGTTGAGAATGGAACACTGGAAGATGATCAAAATAGAAGAGACTTTACCATAAATTCCATGTATTTATCGTTGAATTGCGATAATTATTGCGAGTTATATGATCCGTTCAATGGTGTTCAGGATTTACAAAATGGTGTAATCAGAACTTGCAACAATCCAGATATAACGTTTGACGACGATCCACTGAGAATGATGCGGGCAATCCGATTTGCTTCGAGATTAGATTTTCGCATCGAGTTAAAGACGTTTGAAGCCATTAAAAGGAATGTCAACCGCATTGAAATCGTTTCACAAGAAAGGATTACTGATGAGTTAAATGGTATGATCATGGGCTCAAAACCAAGTCGTGCCTTTGAAATGATGTCGAAAACAGGGCTGTTGGATTTGATTTTTCCAGAGATGATGGCTTTGCATGGTGTTGAAACACGCAATGGCAAGTCTCACAAAGACAATTTTTATCACACACTTCAAGTGTTGGATAATATTTGTGAGTTCACAAACAATTTGTGGTTGAGATGGGCAGCAATTCTTCATGATATTGCCAAGCCGGCAACAAAGCGGTTCGACCCAAAAGTAGGTTGGACGTTCCACGGACATGAAGACCGTGGATCGCGTATGGTAAAAGGAATCTTCAAAAGAATGCGTTTGCCTTTGGATGAAAAAATGCGTTATGTGAGCAAATTGGTGTTGTTGCACTTACGTCCCATTGTGTTATCGAAGGAAACCGTTACCGACAGTGCAGTGCGTAGGCTAATTGTTGATGCTGGGGAACATGTTTCTGATTTGGTGACCCTATGCAGAGCTGATATTACCAGTAAAAACGAGGCCAAAGTGGAGAAACACCTCCGAAACTTGGTTCTGGTTCAGGAAAAAATCAATGAGGTACTGGCCAAAGATGAACTCAGAAATTGGCAGCCAGTTCTGACAGGGAATCACATCAAAACACATTTTGAAATTAAGGATCCTCAGGACATAGGCCGGATCAAGGATGCCATACGAGAATTGATTTTAGATGGGCATGTTCCTAACGAATTTGAACCAGCACTTGCTAAGGCTGAGGAAATTGCCAAAGCGTATGGCGTGACCGTCCGACAAACCCCTTAAAACAAACATCAATACCTCAGAATTATTTCCGAAATTCGCACTTCATTTATGTTACAAATTGCCAACATTAGAAAAAACGCCGAAGAATTGGCTGCGCGCATAGCCATCAGAGGTTTAGAAGGAAAGTCATTGATCGCTCAAGTGCTCGAAATGGATGAAAAAAATCGGGCCAAAAGGACTGAAATGGAAACATTGCAATCCAAAGGGAATCAATTGACATCGCAAATTGGCGAAATGTACAAATCTGGACAGAGAGAGGCGGGTGATGCATTAAAAGCTGAATCGGCAGAAATAAAAGAACAATTGAAGTCACTGGAAATGGAAGTTGAGGCTGCAGACCAGTCTTTGGTACAATTGTTATTAACCATTCCCAACACGCCATCTACGGAAGTACCAATGGGGAAAACCCCGGAAGACAATTTAGAAGTATTGTTGTGGGGCAACAAGCCAGATTTATCGGCCCAGTCTCTGCCGCACTGGGAGTTGGCTGCGAAATATGACATCATCGACTTTGAGTTGGGTGTGAAATTGACCGGTGCAGGATTTCCAGTTTATAAAGGCAAAGGGTCCATTTTTCAGCGTGCTTTAATACAATTTTTCTTAAATGAAGCGGGCAAAGCCGGATACATGGAAGTACAGCCCCCTTTGTTGGTGAATGCAGACAGTGGATATGGAACAGGTCAATTGCCAGATAAAGAGGGACAAATGTATCACTGTGGGGTTGACGACCTTTATTTGATACCAACAGCCGAGGTTCCCATCACTAATTTATACCGCGATGTGATTTTGAACGAATCCCAACTCCCAATAAAGAATGCAGGTTACACACCTTGTTTCCGTCGAGAAGCGGGGAGTTATGGCGCACATGTCCGTGGGCTAAATCGATTGCATCAATTTGACAAAGTAGAAATTGTTCAAATCGTAAAACCTGAAACCTCCTATGGCGTTTTGGAAGATATGTCCAAATACGTTCAAGGGTTATTGCAGAAATTGGGCTTACACTACCGAGTTTTGTTGCTATGTGGTGGAGATATGGGATTTACCAGCGCCAAAACCTATGACATGGAGGTTTGGTCTGCAGCGCAAGAAAAATGGCTTGAGTGTAGTTCTGTAAGCAATTTTGAGACCTTTCAAACAAACCGTTTGAAGTGTAGATTCAGAAACAGTGAAGGAAAAACTGAACTAGCACATAGTTTGAATGGTTCGGCCTTGGCATTGCCTCGCATTGTTGCGGCTTTACTTGAAAATAACCAAACGCCTGAAGGAATTAAAGTTCCCGATGTATTGGTACCATACACAGGTTTTGATTGGATTAATTAGTATGCCAGCGCATTTGAATTTGCCACCATTTGATTGGGACGCTACGGTTTCATTGGGTTCATTGTTGAATGACGTTATGGTAATTCAACAATTTCCAACGGAATTGGCCAAAGTCATTTCTATCATTAAAGAAGAACAATGGTCGATGAGTTATCGAGAAGGGGGCTGGAGTTTACGTCAAATCGTACATCATATGGCCGATTCCCATCTCAATGCGTACGTCCGAACTAAACATATTTTAACTCAAGACCAGGACGTAATTCAACCCTACGATGAAAATGCTTGGTCCGAAACCCCAGATGCACAATTTCATCATGAGGCTAGCTATCTCATCTTGCTGGGTTTGCACCAAAAATGGTCTTTGTTATTATTAGAGGCACTTAAAGATCCGGCAACGCATTTAGCCAAAACAATGGTGCATCCTGAAACGGGCAGGGTAATCAGTTTGAGCGATTTGATTCGCCATTACGCTTGGCATGGTGAACATCACCTAGCGCAGATGAAGTTTGCCATCTCGGAGCCGTGATTTCACGGTTATTTTTGCTTGTAGGCATTGAATACCTTCCAGATTTGATAGGGGACTTTGATAAAATCACCCCAGCCAATTTTTGATCCTTTCACGTCTTTCCAAACACGCATAGGCACCTCCAAAACCATCTTTTCTGCAGGTTTTCCGAAGTGAAGTTGCAGGCGAAGTAGCATTTCAACATCAAACAACCAAGAAGTTTTGAACGGTTTATTAAAGCAAATGGGTACAATCGACGGATTCATTAATTTAGCACCACACTGTGTATCATGGACTTTCCAACCCAAACCCTGACTGATGAGCGTAGCAAACAATCTACCTGAATAATGTCTAAACAGTGTTCTTTCGATATTCGCACCAAGTCGAGCAACCCGAGACCCTATAAGCATTGCCGGCTTTTCTGGAGAATTGGCAGAAAACTGATAAAACCACTGAATTTCGGATAAGGGAGTAGCCAAGTCCGCATCCCAGAATCCTAAGTAGTCGGCAGACAATTGATCGAAACCAATGACTTCAAGGCCGTCAGTTTTTGTTTCAATCTGATCGTTTGAAATGGCATTGTGCGCCATTTGAAGTCCTGTCAAAACGGCGTGTGATTTTCCTTTATTCTGATTGTACGATATAATGTGAACCCGCGATTTGTCGATGGGGTTTAATGCATTTCTGTAATCCTCTAGCACCGACAGTGTATTGTCTTTGCTGCCATCGTTCACAAAAATATATTGAAGTCCCAAATCTGCTTGAAGCGCAGATGTAAACGCTGTCGATTGAATTCGCGTTGCCTCGTTGTAACAGGGAATAATCAAGCAAGTCTTGATCTGTGTCATTGCAGTGGCCAAATTACCACTGATTTTGCTGACAACCTATCAATCTGAGTGTTTATAGGGGTAGAATTGTTGATTTTTCTAAAAAAGCCGACATAGTAAGGTAAATTTGTATCCTTATGCGGGTCTATCAAAACATCTTGGAAACCATTGGAAATACCCCCATGGTCAAATTGAACTCAATTACCAAGGATTTGCCATGCACGGTGTATGCAAAAGTAGAAACTACCAATCCTGGAAATTCCATAAAGGATCGGATGGCATTAAAAATGATTGAAGATGCCGAAATCAGTGGTGCATTGAAGCCCGGGGGCGTAATTATTGAAGGAACCAGTGGTAATACGGGTATGGGATTGGCCATTGCGGCCGTAATCAAGGGATATCGCTGTATTTTCACTACAACCGATAAACAAAGTAAGGAAAAGGTAGACGCCCTCAAAGCGTTTGGTGCCGAAGTGATTGTTTGTCCAACCGATGTTGACCCTGAAGATCCAAGAAGCTATTACAGCGTGAGTTCCCGTTTGGCCAAGGAAATACCGAATGCTTGGAAACCCAATCAATATGACAATTTGAGTAATTCAAAGGCGCATTACGAACAGACAGGACCGGAAATTTGGGATCAAACAGAAGGTAAAATCACCCATTTAGTGGTGGGTGTTGGCACCGGTGGAACCATCTGTGGCACGGGGAAATATTTGAAAGAACAGAACCCAAACATTGAAATATTGGGCATCGACACTTATGGGTCAGTATTCAAGAAATACAAGGAAACGGGAATTTTTGACAAAAACGAAATATATCCCTACATCACCGAGGGTATTGGGGAAGATTTCTTGCCCGCAAACGTGGATTTTAGCATCATAGATCATTTTGAAAAAGTCACTGACAAAGATGCTGCGGTGATGACGCGTAGAATTCCCCGTGAAGAGGGCATTTTTGTTGGGAATAGCGCCGGTTCTGCAATCGCGGGATTATTGCAAATGAAGAGTCGCTTCAAACCCACCGATGTGGTTGTCGTTATTTTTCATGATCATGGTACGCGATATCTGGGCAAAATGTACAATGAAGATTGGATGCGTGATAGAGGTTTTATTTCACCAAAGCCATTGACTACCGCATTGGATTTGATTGCCGGCCATGCACAATTGCCCTTATTGAGTGTTAAACCCAGTGATACCTGTGAACATGTGATTGGGTTAATGCAAAAATATAGTGTGTCTCAATTGCCTGTGAAAGACAGTAACAATGAATTTGTTGGCGCCATTGAAGATACCCAATTGTATGCAGAATTGTTGCGAAACCGAGAGCTGATGCTAAAGCCTGTAACTGAAATCATGGGCAAGGCCTACCCAATTGTGTCGCACATGGCAACCATTGAAGAAGTGTCGGCCCAAATTAATGTCCAAAATGCCGCGGTATTGGTGATGGATATGGGTGGAAATTGGCACATTATTACCAAACAAGACGTTATTCGAGCCATTTCAAAGGGTAGTTAATTGAAATTATTGTGCCATCCATTGTAATTAAAACCACAGAGCAAATCGAAGGGATACGAAAAAGTGCCCACTTAGCCGCTGAAACCCTAAAATACTTGGAGCAATTTGTAGTTCCTGGCATAAAAACCATCGACATCGATAAAAAATGCGAGGAATTCGTGCGCGACCATGGTGCAATTCCAGCAACGAAAGGATATCGAGGATTCAAACACTCATGTTGTATCTCACCCAATGATGTTATCTGTCATGGAGTCCCCAACGACACCATAATCGAACACGGCGATATTGTAAACATCGATGTAACAACCATTCTCAATGGGTATTATGGCGACACTTGCAAAATGTATTATGCTGGAGAAGTCAGCGATTATGCAAAGCGGTTGGTAGAAACCACCAAAGAATGTCTACACGTGGGAATGCAGCAGTGTTTTCCTGGCAATCGATTGAATAATATTGGATATCACATCGCCCAATATGCCGAAAAAAATGGGTATTCAGTGGTCTATGAATTTTGCGGTCATGGGGTGGGATTGAAGTTTCATGAAGCTCCCGATGTTGCCCATATCGCGGATGCCAATACTGGCCCTGTGCTGAAACCCGGAATGATTTTCACCATTGAGCCCATGATCAATGCTGGTAAAGCCCGAGCAAAAGTGGATAGAAATGATGGTTGGACTGCCCGAACCATCGATGGTAAACTCAGTGCCCAGTTTGAACATACAATTTTGATCACCGATACCGGATACGAAGCACTCACTGATGTGTATCACGAATTTTAATCATGAAATTACACGTTGTTCATAGCGGGAATTTTAAGTTGGATGGGGGAGCCATGTTTGGGGTTGTGCCAAAAGTTCTGTGGCAAAAATGGGTGCCGGCCGATGAAAACAATTTGTGCAATTGGGCAATGCGTTGCTTGTTGGTTGAAGTAGGTGATCGCAAAATACTCATCGATACGGGCATCGGTGATAAACAATCCGAGAAGTTCTTTGGTCACTACTATTTGAACGGTGACTATTCCTTGGATAAGTCTATTGCTCTATTGGGATTTGATTTATCGGATATTACCGATGTTTTACTAACCCATTTGCATTTCGATCATTGTGGTGGGGCAGTTGTTATAAATGAGCACGGTGAGTTTGTACCCAAGTTCCCGAATGCTGTATATCATGTTACTGAAGCGCAGTGGAATCATGCAAATCATCCGAACGACAGGGAACGACCATCGTTTTTGACAGAGAATTTCATGGCTTTGAAAGAACACAATGTTTTGAATTTTGTCCAAGAAGGTGATTGGTTGGCTGATTGTATTGAAATCAAAGTATTCAACGGACATACGTTCGGTATGATTGCGCCATTGATTCATGGTCCCAATTACAAGTTGATGTACATGGCCGACCTGATTCCGGCAGCAGCGCATGTGCCCGTAAACTATGTGATTGGATATGATATTCAACCACTGCTTACCATGGAAGAGAAAAAGCGCATTCTCCCCGAATTGCATGATCAAAACGCATGGTTGTTTTTCGAACATGATGCAGAACATACTTTGGCACAATTGTCGATCAATGAAAAAGGACAATATCACGCGGTAAATCGCACAAATGAATGGGCTTTCAATAAGAGCTAAGGCCTGTAATTAGAAGATAAACGCATCCACGATATCTTCTTTTTGTAAGCTCACTTCTCCAGGTGCTGCATTTTTGGGTTTGGATACAAATTTTCTGAGCACGACAATCACAGGGACAACATTTTGGGTTTTGGCCTTAGAGTTTTTTGCAGCCAGCACCGCCGCGAAATCTATGACCGCTTGGGGATAATTGGCCCCTTTCTTTCGGATGATTACATGTGATCCACCAACATCCTTTGCATGTAGCCACAAATCGTTTTTTTGACTCAAACGCAACAACTGATCGTTTGATTTGTTGTTTTTACCCACCCATATTTGATACCCCTGAAATTCATGAAGTTGATATGGTAGGGTATCTGCCTGTGTCTGAACCTTTGATAGCGTCTTTTGATAGGATTTCAGCCCTTTGAAGTCCTCAGCTTTTGAAACCCCTTCAAACTTTTGTTCCGCTACTGCAAGGTTTTTCTCCGTGGTGATTATCCGCTCCAACAGTTTCTTCTGTTCGATGACTTCGTTTTTCGCTTTTCTGTAATACTTTTTGGCATTATCCGATGCACTAAGTTCTGGATTGAGCTTAATCCAAATCCGTTGATCCGTGTAATAGTCTGTTATTAGGGCTTTTGTGAGTCCTGGCTTTAATGCATGGGCATGAGCGAGGATTAAATCGCCGATTTCTTTATAGCTCCTGCGTTGCTCTATTTCTGTTAATCGTCTTTTTGATTCATTGAGTATTTTGCGCAAATGTTTGACCTTACGATCTATATTTTCTTTGAGCTGCGCTTTGTTCTCTTGAAAATAATAGTCCCTCAAAAAGTTGAGTTGAGCACTGACCAAACTACCCAAATCTTCCGGTTTTTTTGTCAAACCCCAATTTTTCCATTCCTCTCCCGTATGGGTTAAACTGCTCGACTCACGCCAATTCCTTTCTTCAGTTGAAAGGCTAGGATACTGAAAATCCCAATCTGATTTTAACGATAAACGGAATATTGACAATGTTTCTGAAGTTTCTTTCTGACGTAATAAAACGTTTCCAAACTTCCCAAACCCCTTTATCCAAAGTTCGTTATCATTCGAAAGTGAAAGACATATCCAACGATCCTGTGGGTCTGAAGCAATGCTTGTAATGGTGAATAGTTCAATTTCCTTGAATTGAATGATCCCTTTTTTACTGCCGTTTCGTTCAAACTCTTTTTCACTGGGCAACAAAATCAAATGTCCGTCAATGAATTTACATTCAACCGTGAATGGATTGGTTTGATTATCGATGAATTGCAGGAATAGGGTGTCTTTATCAAAGCTTATAGCACCTTTAAAAAACCCGCCTACCAGATTATTGCGGAATTTCTCAGCCCACATACCGTATACCCAATTCACGCTAAACATGCTGCGAATTTCGTGAATTATGGGGACTTCGGACGAATTAGCGTTACAGAACTTCGAGAGAACCGTTTAGACTGCCTCAACCCTTTGTATTCGATGATTACGGCATATACCCCTTCAGGGCAATCTTTGTTTGTCATTCGACCATCCCAGTTCAATTTGGCATCGGTCGATTGAAAAACTACTTCTCCCCAACGATTAAAGATCATTAACCGATATTCCGTAGCGCCAAAAATGGCTGGTTGGTATGTGTCGTTTAGGCCATCGTCATTTGGAGAGAATGCGTTGGGTAGATGCAAAATTACTGTGTCGTGGTAGCAGATTTCATTCACCGCAGTATCGGAACAACCACCCTCATTGGCAATGGCTAAGACAACCTTGTATCTCTCCAATTTCCCGTCAAAAGCGTGTGTGGGATTCACAGTAGGAGAGAAAGCCGTACTCGTACCATCGCCCCAAAACCACGTGCCTTGTGTGCCACCTGTACTTTGATTGTAGAATGTTGCATTTACATCCAATGGAGAGAGACAGTCACCTTGACCTTGTTTCTGAATGGAGAATGCCGCTTGAATGGCTTTGTATCCTGGGATGTCAATGGAGGTATCACCCAGACACCCTGTTATTTTATCGATTAACGTAACCCTGTATGTATTGTCAGCAAAGGCCCACAACGTATCAGAAGAATAGGTTGCGTCGTGCGACCAAATTTTGGTTGCAGGATGACCGTTACCCAGCGAAATCTTCGCCCAGCCTTTGAGGCCTCTGCAAACTGTATCGCTTACACTGGCCGTGGCCCAAACACGCGGAAAAACATGAATTCTTGCGGTATCGGCGGCATTGTCTGAGCATCCATCCGATACTTTCCCTATCAAAAGGCCCGATTGATTGGCAATGAAAAATGTTTTGTTGCCCGATTGTCCATGCGACCACTGCAACACATGATTAGCCGTTATTCCTCCGTTGCTCACCGCATTGAAAGTTAGGATTTTGCCATAACAAATACTATCGCTTTTAGGCGATAATATTAAACTTAGTGGGGTATTTACAGTGAATGTCAAGGAGTCTTTTGACAAACACGCGCCTGTTTGAACTTGGTAGTTGATTTTATGAATTCCCTGTTGCGCATTCTTTGGATTAAAAAAAGAATCAACAATCCCATTGCCAGTCCATTTCCCCTTGTTGGGTATAGCGCCCAACAGAAATTGCGAATCCTTGTAGCAGTACCAACTCGATGCGTTAAACTGAATTTTTGTCACCGTGTCGACTTGAATCATTACGCCATTCATACAGCCCAAGGACGACTTGAACTGAACAAAATGTTTGCCAGGACCCGCGACTTTTGGTGTGAAAACACCACTACTTTGGGTGATTCCAGGACCCCAAAATATGCCTCTTGAGTCTTTTTTATATAGATTCAAATCTCTGTTATACAAACAAATAGATGTGTCGAATTGAATTGATGGTTTAGGATTCACTCTCACAACAAGCGTATCTTCACAACCTTTGTTTACATATCGAACAAGAAACAATCCAACGCCAGATATTCGGGGATCAAATCCGTTCTTTTTAACCGCTGGGTGCCCCAACCAGATTCCACCTGGGATTGAAACTTTTACGCCCTTAGCAGAAAATGCAGCAAATGTGTCTTCCATGCAAAATTCAAGTGTATCTGGCTGCAAGACCTTTACGGCGGTGATGAAAACATATTTCTTATCGACACACTTCGAAGTTGTAAGGGTGAGTGTATCAATGTTGGATTTTGAGGCTGGCGACCACCAATCGGGACTGTAAACATTCCCTGCGCCATTGATTCCTTTGCTCGACCAAGTTGAATTGGTGATTGGACGAAATGTCTTGAGGAGTTGTTTTCCGGCGGAAGGACAAAATGTATCGTTCAATCCGGCATCACTTGGCAGAACGGTCAACAGGGTGGTATCTCGACAACCGCCTCGTGCAGCGTAAATGATGTTATAGTTCTTGGGACCTCCCATTTGAGATGGATTGTAGGTGCCATAGTAATAGTTTGTTAGGCCTACGAAATAATTTGGATACAAACCCTTGGGTGAAAATGTCAAGGTAGCGGACGTACTCGACTCACAAACGGTATCAAATTGTTTGACTTGAATATTTTGCACGAAAACTGTTTTTTTGGATACACAACCTTTCCAAGTATATGTCAATATATAAGTTCCGACAGTGTCGGGCGTAAATAACCCAGCTGATGTCGTTTTTGGCCCACTCCAAACCCCTCCCGCTGGACCATACCAATAAAGGGGGTAGGCGTTTTTGTTTGGACAAAATACATTCTCATAATTGTATGGCGCGGTAACGGTGACCAACATAGTGTCTGCGCAGTTTCCTATTTGATACCATACTTTTACGGTCCCCCACACACTGTTGGGTTTAAATTCCCCGGTTTTACTGTTAATGATACCACTGCCTTTCCATGATCCTCCTGAAGGAGTTGCCCTTAAGAAAAAATTAGGATTGTAATAACAAACTGTGGTGTCTTGCTGGGCTTTGGGAGGATCCAATACCACGATAGATACTGTATCATAACCAGGTATCGAAACACCATCGTCTACTTTTATCGTATAAGTGCGATTAGCGCTCAGACATTGAATAAATGGGCCTTTTCCGGACAATGAACTCGGAGACCAAGTGTATTTATATTTCGTTGAATCTCCTCCAGTGGCCTTGAGTGTTAGTTGA
>VGFS01000033.1 GCA_016868785.1 Bacteroidota bacterium | reverse complement strand
GACAGCGCTTTACAACCCGACATCCTCATCACCCTCGGCATGGGCGTGGTATCGAAGCCGCTCAAACAATGGCTCAAAGCCAACAAACCCCAAAAACACATCCACATTTCGCCTTTGCAAGCACCCGTGGGCGACCCCTTCCATACCCAGCCGCAACACGTTCAACACCATGAAGTGGATGCGCTTTTTGCCTTGGATCAAGTACTTACTGCCACAGAAATCGAAGGGCAGTACCTCCAACAATGGCAAGATTGGATGGCCCAAACGCTCTTGTCTGTAGGCGATGGACTCCCTAGCCGCATCAGCGAGCTGTATCAACGAGAATTTGCCGTGGTGAAACAGTTGCTGTCTGACTGCGACGCACGATTTGTGGTTCAGCTGGGCAATTCTATGTCGGTGCGATACGCTTCATGGTCGGGCAGTTCCCAGGCCACTTTATACGCCAACCGAGGCACATCGGGCATTGATGGTTCATTGAGTACGGCGGTAGGTTTTGCATTGGCCAATCCCGAGATACACTGCGTGGCTTTACTGGGCGATATCTCCGCGATTTACGATGCGCATGCTTTGTGGACGGCCCAATTGCCCAAGAATTTCACGGTGGTGGTATTGAACAACCGTGGCGGACAAATTTTCAACTGGATTGGCGGTCCGGCCGCGGCAGAAAACCTCATGCCATTGATTGAAACACCGCATCAATACAACTTGAAGCATTTGTGTGATTTCTATCAAATAGATTACGCCCGTCACACTGAAGATGCCAACACCCCTTGGCAATCCCGCTTCCTGAACCAAGCGCGCTGCACGCTTTGGGAGGTGTAAAACGCGCAACCATTCAACAAAATCGCGTCGTTCAAGCATATGGTTTATTTTTATTCCGTGAAACATCGCCTTCAACCCTGGATTTTTGGACTCGTCCTGCTGCTATCGTCCAGGGCACAGGGACAACGATTTCAGATTGAACACGACGACTATTCCGACTCCGTAGTTTGGTATGTACGCAATACCGGCACTACCTGGGTAAAACCCACATCAATGACCATCAATTGGTTCCACACCAAGCCCAACCTTTACGTTTGGGATGCCAATCCCGGTCCCGCATCGTACAGAAACCGCATCACCGAAATTAACAAAAACGGCAACCTCACCTTCCGCTATAAATCTACCCAAGGCGTGGGCATTTCCGATACCCTCTATCCCGGACAGCGCATCCCCGTCTTTTATTCCGTGAACTACAACGTAACCAAAACCGACACCATCATGCCCGCCAATGGCATCCTCTTCTATCACGATTCCCTGGTGCGCGATGGTGAAGAAACGGTACTCCCCAAAGGTGCCACCTGTAGTTATAAATGCATCTACCTGAAAAGCTACGCCAAAACCTCCAACGTGCACTACCGCTCTCCTGTTTGGTTTAGCATTGCACAGGATGTTTGTCAGAAATATCCGTTAACCCCCGACCTCTTTATCCTGGTGGTGTTCGACCAAAAAACCTTCAACCCCACCTCCGCCGGCGTGATACCCAAATGCCCGTCCGGACGCTATGGCACTGCCTTTGGCTACCCCAAAGACTCTATTATCTATTATAGTTTCACGCTCAACGATGGCCCCCATATCGATTCCATCATCAATGGCATCACAGATGGTGATTATGTAGCCCTGGTGAGTTACCCCACCTTCAGTCAATCCACGATCTCAAAAATGAAGTCGCGGTTTGCCCCCATTGGACTAAATACCGACTCGCTCATTGTAGGTCCGTATGGCTTGCCCGACGTGCAAATGGTCTTTTGGGGTCGCAAAGGATTGGCCACGAGCAAAGGCCGCCTCAACACTGCCGGACGTTTTTTCAAACCACCCAGCGGCTCCATTTTAAGTCTTGGCGCCGACCATGTAATGTTCAACAACCAAACCACCGATCAGCTCGCTGCCTGGCCTCCCTGCTTTGACAAACTGGCTGTGGTGCACCAACCCTACATCCCCGCCCCTATCAAAATTGGCACAAAATCACTCGCCGCACCCGTGGCCGTGATGGCCTACCCCAACCCCGCACAATCTGTGATCACGGTAGAAACCGCCACCCCCGTTCGCTGGCATTTCACCGATGCTTTGGGCCGCACCATTGCAACCGTGAATCCCACAGCACCCGCATCTTCGCGGCAAACCATGGATGTATCTGCATGGGCCCCCGGTTTGTATTTTGGATACAGTGAAAGTAGCGCAGATAGCACCTCGCCGCGCTACCGCACCCAATTCATCAAAACACCTTAAAATTTACTGCGTTGAAGGTCGCGCTGAATGTCCTTCTCCTTCAAATCATCGCGCTTGTCGAAGGTTTTCTTACCCTGCCCCAAACCAATTTCCAGCTTCAGCACCCCGCGGTCGTTTTCGTACAGCTTGATGGGGAACAAGGCATATCCTTTGGTTTTGATTTTGCCTTCAATCTTTTTAATTTCCTGTTTGTTCAGCAGCAGTTTACGCTGACGCATGGGTTCATGCACATTGTAGCTCACCTGCTTGAATTCAGAAATGTGTAAATTCAGCACAAATACTTCGCCGTCATCCACCACACAGTAGGCATCGCCCATGTTCACATTCCCGTTTCGGATGGATTTTACTTCACCCCCCAGGAGCGACAGGCCCGCTTCGTAACGCTGTTCGATATGGAAGTTAAAACCGGCTTTGCGGTTCAGGATTTCCACGCGTTTTTTGTTGTCTTTCGCTGCCATGCCAGAAATGCAAAGGTAGCGATTTTTTGGGGGCTCAAGCCCGAATTTGATCGATGAGTCGGTCTAGTTTCTCGCGCTTTAGGATCTTTTGTCCTTGCGTACCCTCAGCCACCAAGCGGTCACCCACCATCACCACAAAGGAACAATTCACGGTATTTTCGTGGAGTTCGGTGAGCATGGCCCGAATTTCTACCTCATCGCCCAGCAGGGCTGGTGATTTGTGGCTGATGTTCAAAAATGTACCGATTCCCTCTTCGTCGTCGTCTTTCATCTCCAAAACAAACTGCCTACAGGCCCATTCCACATCCCTTCCCAGTGAAAAAGTGGCATAAAACGGGTGAACATTGCCCGTTTCAAAGGTGGCAAGGTCTGCTTCTGTAACGATTTTCGTAATTTTCCGGATATCGCCCACGGCGCAAACGGCCTTCATGGTTATGCGTTGACTTCCGACATCAATTCTGCCACGGCGATTTCCATGTGGGAAGCATCGTAGGTGGCATCGCCCTGTTTTAGGATGATCACTTGGGGCGATTCATGGTGAACGTGGTAGCGCTCAGCGATGGCGGCCGATACATCGCGGTGCGCAATGAGGTCGAGGTAATAAAAATCGGCCTGTTGGTAAAAATCCGATGCCAAACGCATCAACCGATTCAGGGCCATGGTACTGATCGAACAGCGGGTGCTGTGCTTGAACAGCACTTGGGGCTTGCCAAACGACTGCTCATGGATGGCATCGAGTTGAGGCAGTTGCTCCAACGTTTTCCAGTGGGGACTCATCGGCGAGAGGGCGTTTAGATGCGGCTGATGGGCCTGTCTTAGCGACGGGCGGTAGTCTTTTGGCCTACTTCAGGACAACGATCTTGTTTGCGGGTTCCACAGCTGGTAAAAACGGCTGCCAACAATACGGCAATTGCGATTAGATTTGCTACTTTCTTCATGTTAGGTTCTACTTACAAAATAAACCCTTTTCCGCCCAACTTTATGCAGTGGGTGGACGAAGTGTATAAGAATCGCGACAATTTATCGTTCATTTCTATCAAACGGAGACAAGAATGGGGCGAATGGGCCACTTTTCTGGGGAATCTCCACAGCATTGCGGGCAAAATGGCGAAGAAACTACCCCATCACACATCGATGGGATGTCTGGCCGATGCCCGGTCTTTGGAGCAGAGCACATCAGAATCGGTGTCGCGCTGGAAAGCCCAACAGTTTCCGGCTGGGCGATTGCTATCGCTCACGGGCGGTTTGGGGGTTGATGATTGGGCATGGGCGATGAGCGGTGCGAAGGTGGAGAGTTTGGACCCCAACCAATCACTCAACGCATGGGTGAGGTACAACGCCACGCGGTTGGGGATCAACCCACAGCGGATCGACGGTACCGCGGAGGATTTTTTGTTGGCGCTGGCCAAAACCAACCCAGCCATTGGGCTTGGGGGGCCGGGACTTTACGACCTGGTTTATGTGGATCCAGACCGCAGGCCGAGGGGACAGAGAACCACAGTGGATGTTTCGGAATATTTACCCAATGTATTTGGTCTGATAGAGGAATATCCCGGATTGGGAAAATCTTGGTTGGTGAAGGTGAGTCCGATGGTAGATCCCACATGGCTACAGCGGCAGTTTAAGTGCAGGGCCGACATTTACGCGGTGGGATTGAACGGAGAAACGAAGGAATTGTTGGCGCATGTGCAACCGGGAAAGGCCGCCGAGGAGGGCATTTGTGATGCGTTTTGTTTGGTGGAGCAGTTGGATACTACGGGCAACATTGTGGTGGAGTCGCACCGATTCAGCGAGCGGACAGCGACCAATTCTGGGGAGGTTGTTGCGGATATTGGGCAACCCGGTTACATTTTTGAACCAGCGGCTCCGTTGTTTGCATCCCACCTCCACACCCAAATCCCTCAGCGCTGGAATCTCCTTGCCACCACGCCCAACCACAACTTCTTCGTGGCGCAAGCGCCTGAGGCTGCGGCCTTCGGCCGCAGCCTCAAAGTACAAAGCCAATTTTTAGGGAGTCTGCGCGACATTCAACGACAGTTAAAAGAAATACTGCCACCCGCAAAAAACAAAAAAGCCCTGCCCCAACTCAACGTCACCGCGCGCAATTGTGGCATCACCACCGATGCCGTCAAAAAACTACTGCAGGTTAGCGATGGCGGAAATCAATACTTGTTCATCGCCAAAATCGACGCACAGTTTATCGCCTGGCTGGGAGAAATCGAACGGTAAATTACTTGCTATTTACGCGGGAAGTATACTCTTCCAATGCCGCCAACATACTGGGAATGCCTGGGGCGGGTGCCGCAATGTCCAATATCAAATTGTGCTCGGCAATGGCCTGCTGTGTGCTGCTACCAAACCCCGCAATCCGGGTATTGTTCTGCACAAAATCAGGGAAGTTGTCGTACAAACTCTTGATATCGGCCGGCGAAAAGAAAACCAAAATATCGTAAAACACATCGGCCAAATCACTCAAATCGCTGCTCACCGTGTTGTAAATGATGCACTCCGAAAAATCGTAACCCAACTTGGCAAAGTAATCGGGAATGCTGGGCTTGCGAATGTCTGAACAAGGAAACAAGAACTTCTCGCCGCTGTGATTTTTGTTGAACAACGTCAGGAAATCGGCTTCGGTGCCCTTGCCGAAAAACATTTTGCGCTTGCGCGGCACGATGTACTTCTGCACGTAGTTCGACACCCCCTCATTGATGGAGAAATATTTGGTGTCGGCCGGCATCTCAATCTTCATTTCATTGGCCAACGAGAAGAAATAGTCGACCGCATTGCGCGAATTGAAAATGATGGCGGTAAAATCCAAGAAGTTGATTTTCTGCTTGCGAATATCCCTCGGCGCCATGGGCTCGATGTGGATGAAAGACCGAAAATCCATCTTCAATTTGTATTTCTTCACGAAGTCTTCATAGACGTTCTTTCCGGCCTCCGGTGGGGGCTGGGTAATCAAAATACTTTTTACTTTGAGTTCGCGTTCTGGTGAAGACATGTTACTTATGATCTAGATAGAATGGTAAACAATACCGAGTATGGTAAAATTTCCAAGGTGCAAAAATACAAAAATGAGAGAAAAGTCAACTGCCTATCTTGGTATAAACCCACAAAAGCATAAATACTGCGTATCACCACCCACAATACCAACAAAAATGATATCCAATGAGATAGGTCCACACCAGGGTATTTGTAACTGTTGTAATAGAAAATCAAAAAAACCGGAAAGCAGATCAATGACAACACAAAATTGATGTTGTATTGACGTTGGATTTGACGGCGCACCATCTCCTCGATATTCACACTACTGGCAAATAAAAACTGAATGGTTTGGTGGGTCGACACGGCGAGCAACACACCCAAATACAGGAAGATGAAGACAAAAAAGTTATTTAGCTGCAGGTATCCTCCAAAAATCAGGTTAAGCAAAATACCAGCGGCAAATACGGCCTGTGAGATCACAAACACCACACCCGACCCTCCAACAAATTGTGTAATGGTTCGATCAGCCAGTAATTCATTGTAATAATAGGGATTCATAACACTCCGTACTCGCAGCTCAAACTGCTTTGGGAAAGCGGCCCTATAATATATAAACACAATCAACAAGCACAGCCCCAACCCAAAATACCAAAACTTCCCTTGTCCACGACGATAGTAGATGGGGTTCTTGTACCGATCATAGGGATTTGCGGAAACATAGGAAATTTTGTTACCGAAATGCACCTTACCCATTGATTTCACTAAGCTATCGAGTTTGCCTTGTTTGATGGAATCCAAAAAGTGAACATTGCGGGTAAATTTCACCATGGCTGCAGAATCTGGCCTTGCCTCCAAACTGTCTGGCTCAAAGATATAGCCGTTGATGGGGCGCTTAAGTCGGGCACGGTAAGCTTTCTGGGCCGCCTTGTATTCTTTTTCTCTGGCTTTGGCAACGTCGACAGATTCCTCGGCAAAAAGCCCGCCGATAAACAATAGCATCGCCAACACCATTCCCAAGCGTTTGAAAAAAAAGGCGGTATGGCGAGCCATCAACATGGGGCAAAAATACGGCAAATGACGCACCTTTGCTCTGTGTTAGGCTTGTATATCCATATCCCGTTTTGTAGGCAGGCCTGTCATTACTGCAATTTCCATTTCAGCACGCAGCTGAAGCACAGCGAGGCCATGGTTTCGGCCATTGCGCAGGAGATCGACCAAGCGCGCAACATCCACCCCACCCTGTTTCCTTGCGATGCTTCGTTGCCCAAAATCAACACATTGTATTTCGGCGGGGGGAGTCCTTCTGTGCTTACCCCCCAAGAACTTCAACGCATATTCGATGCGATTCGTCGCAATTTCGATCTAACTGTCCTCTCAGAAACCACGCTCGAGGCCAACCCTGAGGACCTTTCCCCAGAGAATTTGATGGTTTGGAAATCTATGGGCATCAACCGATTGAGCATGGGTATTCAGAGTTTGAACGACGAAGAACTTCGATGGATGAACCGAGCCCACAGCAGCGAGCAATCGCGGATGGCTGTGGCGAAGGCCGCCGCCCATGGCTTCCACGATGTAAGCATCGACCTCATTTATGGTTCGGAGAAAAAAACACTGTTACAATGGAGAGAGGAACTCGCCTGGGCGGCACAGTGCGGGGCCTCACACCTGAGTTGTTATGCGCTCACCATTGAGGAAAAGACGACTTTCGGACATCAAGCGAAGAAAGGACAGCTTTCGGCCCCGCCCGATGAGCATGCCGAAGCCCAATTTCTCTACCTCAGCGAGTGGGCCCATGCGCAGGGTTGGGAGCATTACGAAATCAGCAATTTGTGTTTGCCCGGACATCGCGCCAAGCACAACAGTAACTACTGGCAAGGACATCCCTACATCGGAATTGGCCCCAGTGCGCACTCATTTGATGGCAAAACCCGCCGTTGGAACATCGCCCAAAACCACACTTACATCGAAAAAATCACCCACAACGATACGGCCTTTGAAGCAGAAATATTGTCGGCCGCGGACCAAACCAACGAACTGTTGATGACAGGCCTGCGACTCATCGAAGGGGTTCCGCTGCAGGCATTAGAATGGCTGTGGCCCGGCTACACTGAACAGAAAGCGCCACAGGTAAAATCGCTCGTTCAAAAAGGATGGTTGATGGCAGAATCGGACCGATTGATCATCCCCTTACCGGCCAGATTCTTGTGCGATGCCATCACCGTGGAATTGATGGTTGACTAACCACAAACATCATCGCAATGCTAAAATTGACGCATGTCATGGTTTCCGAATGGATTCTGTTGTAATTTTGCAGAAAATTACTGTCATGAATCGCAAAACGAACAACAACATTTTGATCCCCACCGATTTTTCGGATGTAGCAGAAAACGCGTTAACCCACGCCATCACAGTGGCCAAAGCCTATGGCAATGAAATCACTTTATTGTACATCTTGGAGGATGGAGTGTTGGGCGGTTTGTTTTCTGGCGGACAGTCTGATGTGATGCGCGATGCCATCAAAGCGAAATTGGAAGCCAAAGCCAAAGAGATCAGCGAGACCAGCGGGGTGAAAGCCCATGCAAGGGTTGGGAACGGAAAGGTATACAAAGCGGTATCGAAAATCGCCAACGAAGAGCAGTTCGATTCTATCATTATGGGCAGCAACGGCGCCAGCGGATTGGAGCAAATTGTGGGTTCAAACGCTTCACGCACCATCCAATACGCCGAAGTACCTGTGGTTGTGGTGAAACAAAACACCGCCAAAGCGCACGGATACAAGAAAATAGTATTGCCCATCGATTTAACCATCGAAAGCCGCCAGAAGTTAGAATGGGCCATCCACTTGGGTAAAAAATTCAATTCCGAAGTACATGTGGTATACACCAAATCATCCGATGAATACTTGCAGCGCAAGATCGCGTTGAACATCAACTTGGTAAACCATCAATTAAAAGACAGCGGCCTAGAGTACAAAGTATTTGCGATGGAAGATGGTCTGCTCGACAATTTCGCGAACGAAATCATGAATTACGCCAACACGGTGGGCGGTGATTTGATTTTGGTGATGACCCACACCGAGAAGGGCATTTCAGAGATGATTATCGGAACCCTCACCCAGCAGTTGGTGAACCGCAGTCAGAACATCCCCGTAATGTGTATCCACCCGCACGAAACGGGTTTTACCTACGATTATTAATTGCAGCAACGGGGCAAAAAATACCCCGATACTCAAGAAAAAAGGGCCCCGCGGGGCCCTTTTTTCTTGAGGGTTCTGTTGCAGTTAAAAATCGAAAATCACACCAATCGAAGGCTGTAAGAAACCGGTGGCATTCACCAAATAATCGGCTTTGTATGAGGGCACGGCAGCAGAGGGGTCTGTGATCAAATTGCCCGCAGCATCTTGAGCCACAATCAACGTGGGCGCCCCCAAATACTCCTTGTTCAAGAAATTCTGAATGTCCATGTATAAGTTCAACGACGACTTTTTAAAGTACCAAACCTTATCAACCCGCACATCCAACTGAGAGAATGTACCCAAGCGCAAGGTGTTCAACTTGCTGTAATCGTTCAGTGCCACCCCGGTTACATCCCAATTCGCCTTAACCAAACTGCGCTGCACATCAAATGGAGAATAAGGTCGGCCCGTAGCCAAACGAAACTTCGCCCCCAATTCCCAATTGCGCTTCATTTTCATACCCCCAACCAAACTCACCGTGTGGCGACTATCCCAAGCACTCTTTACAGCATTGCCCTTTTTGTCGCTAAACTCACTCCAACTCAACGTGTACGCCAAAATGCCATACAAGCCGGAGCGACTTCTTTTCTGGATTAAAAATTCCATGCCATAAGCCCTACCATCGCAAACAGAACTCACAGGTTCGTTGCCCACAACAGCGAAATCGGTGCCCAAATTCCCCAAACAAATACTGTCGTTCAGCGTCAACGGATAATTGGCATATTGCTTATAAAACCCTTCCAAAGTAATGCGGGTGTCTTTCACCTTGTTGTATTGCAAACCGGCAGCCACCATGCGGTTGCGGATGTATTTCACCCGATCTTGGTTGTCTAAACCACCCGATGCATTGCGATAACCCAAAATGGTGTATGATGGCAATTGGGTAAACTGTCCTACGTTGGCGTTGAAAAACAACCCATCCACCGCGGTGGGCAAGCTTGCACTCACCGAAAGCGTGGGTTGATTCAGCGGATTGCGCATGGTTTTATTGTAGCTATTGCCATCCAAACGACCTGCGAAGCTCAGGGTACCATTGCCCATCACGTTGCGATACGCCCTCACAAATCCGCTGTATTTGGCCAAATTCAGTTGACTTTCGAAAGCGATGTTGCGAACTGTTCCGGGGGTACCTGGCGCTCCAGGGACCAAGACCTTGGCCTTGTTGTCGACCCCAAATTGCACGTATTCAAGACCTGCCCCAGCCAAAAATTTCCAGCGCTTGATCAATCGAGAATTCTCAATGCGCAACTTGTTTTCCTCTTCGATGCTTTTGTAGTTAAAAATGCGGTTATCCTCCGAACTTTCGTCGTTGTTGCGGTATTTGTACGAAGTGTTATTGAGCATGTTGCGGCTCAAAAAATACTGGGTTTTCGACTGGGTGCCGTAGTGTGTGTAAACCGTTCCAAACGTGTAATTCCATTGGCGATAAACCGGCAGGTAGCCCAAAATGTATTTGTTCGACTTCAACTGAACACTGTCTGTAATGTTGTCGTTCACCTTCAAATTCAATCGAAAGAAATCAACCGCGCCCACCATCAAAAAAGAGACATCGTCTTTCTCGTTCAGTTTCACTTTCACCTTGGCTTGGTAATCGATAAAGTTGGGCAAGAATGGCAATCCCAACACTGAAAACAACCCCTGCAGATAACTTTGTCGAGCCGAAAAAATGTAGGTGGTTTTCTTTCCAATGGGACCGTCAGCCGTAAATCCCACATCGCTGCTTCCCAAGGTGAAGCGGTATTTGGCTTTGTTGGTATTCCCATCCATCTGTCGGAAATCGAGCACACTGCTCAGCCCATTGGCGTAATTCACAGGAAAAGCACCCGTGTAAAAGTTCACTTCTTTGATAAAATTCACATTGAGCATGCCCACAGGTCCGCCAGTGCTCCCCTGGGTTTGAAAGTGGTTGATGATGGGAATTTCCACCCCGTCGAGGTAGAACTTATTCTCCGATGGCGATCCGCCGCGAATCACCACATCGTTTCTGAAGCCAGGGATGCTGATAACCCCGGGCAAACTTTGAATGATTTTGGAGATGTCGCGGTTCCCTCCCGGGTTGCGCTCAATTTCGCGGATGCTCAACTTCTGCGACGACACCGGACTCTCCGCCTCGCGCTTTTGAATATTCGACCGGCGAATGTTCACCTCGCCCACCCCACTAGCCAGCGATTGAAGTTCCAAGGCAACAAATGGCGATTTGTCAAAGGTGAACAACATCTCTGCCGACGATTCAGACTCATAGCCCTCAAGGCTCACCGATACCGTATGATAACCTGGCTCAACATTGTTGATGACAAAGGTTCCTTCTGCCGTGGTTAACACCGAAGATTCTTGCTTATCAATCTGCACCTTAGCGCCAGTCAGTGGCTTGCGACTCATCACATCCACCACCTTGCCCTGTATCACAACTTGGGCCGAAACAATTTGAGACAGTAAAAGTCCCAAAGAAAACAAAACAACTCTCATGTGAAAGTTAAACAAAACACCCTTCAAAGGGTTTTAACTTTCAACAAAATTGTCAGTCCTTTTTTAAATTGTGCATTACTTGTCGGCCATTTCGTCATAAAACAACCTTGGCAAGATATTCGCAAACCCAAATAAACCTTAATTTCGCATACTTAACATGTTTGGCAATATCATCAAATCGTTCTCCAAGCTGCTTGGCGGTACCTCCGCAGAAAAAGCGCTGAAGGAAATAGAGCCTATCGTGGCTCAAATCAACGCCTATCTCGAAGAATACAAAGGACTTAGCAACGATGCTTTGCGCCGCAAAACCGACGAATTCGTGGAGCGCATCAACGCCCACCTGTCGGAAATCGATGCGGAAATCGCCGATTACAAAAAACAATTGGCAGAAGCGCCCGAATCAGACATCGAACTGAAAGACGATTTGTTCAATGCATTGGATGAAATTGAGCAGAAGCGCGACAAAGAACTGGAAGACATTTTGAATGAATTGTTGCCGGAAGCTTTTGCCGTAGTGAAAGAAACCGCTCGCCGATTTACCGAAAACGAAGAAGTTGTGGCAAGTGCAACAGATTTAGACAGACTGTTGGCCTTGAAGCACCCACACATTGGCATCAGCAACGATCAAGTATCGTACAAAAACGAGTGGATGGCTGCCGGCGGTAAAATTCGCTGGAACATGGTTCACTACGACGTTCAGTTGATTGGGGGTATCACACTGCATCGCGGCAAGATTTCTGAGATGGCCACTGGGGAAGGTAAAACGCTGGTGAGTACCCTGCCCGCTTACTTGAATGCATTGGGAAAACGCGGGGTTCACATGGTAACTGTGAACGAATATTTGGCCCGTCGCGACAGTGAATGGAACGCGCCCATCTTCAACTATTTGGGTTTAACGGTTGACTGCTTAGAATACCACCGCCCCAACAGCGAAGAGCGGAGAATGGCCTATTTGGCCGATATCACCTACGGTACCAACAACGAGTTTGGGTTTGACTATCTGCGCGACAATATGGCACACACGCCAGAGGAGCAGGTTCAGCGCAAGCATCACTATGCGATGATCGACGAAGCGGATTCGGTATTGATCGACGATGCCCGTACGCCATTGATTATCAGCGGACCTACCCCCAAAGGAGACATCCAGCAGTTTGAGGCATTGAAGCCCCGCATTGAGAAATTGGTGGAGGCACAGAAGCGATATGCCAACACGGCGTTGGTGGAAGCGAAAAAATTGATCGCAGCAGGGAATACGGGTTACAAAGAGGGCGAAGGAGGATTGGCGCTGTTGCGTGCTTTCCGCGGATTGCCGAAGAACAAGGCTTTGATCAAATTTTTGGGTGAAAGCGGGATGCGTGCTTTGCTGACCAAAACGGAAAACCACTATTTGCAAGACCAGCAAAAAGAAATGCCTTTGGCTGATGCGCCGCTGTATTTCACCATCGAGGAGAAGACCAACAGCGTAGAATTGACCGAAAAAGGACTTGAATTGATTACCCAAGGTGAGGCCGACCCCAATTTCTTCGTGTTGCCTGATGTGGGTTATGAAATGGCAGAAATTGAGCGCAGCAGCGACAGCGAAGCCGACAAATTGAAGCGAAAAGATGCATTGATGCAGGAGTTCGCTGAGAAAAGCGAACGCATCCACTCCGTGCAGCAGTTGTTGAAGGCCTATGCATTGTTTGAGCGCGACATAGAGTACATCCTGGCAGAGGGCAAAGTAAAGATCGTGGATGAGCAAACAGGTCGTGTAATGGAAGGGCGCAGATATTCTGATGGTTTGCACCAAGCCATTGAAGCTAAAGAGAATGTGCGCGTGGAGGCGGCAACACAAACCTATGCAACTATCACTTTGCAGAACTACTTTCGCATGTACCACAAACTTTCGGGGATGACGGGTACGGCAGAAACAGAAGCCCAAGAATTGTGGGATATTTACAAATTGGGCGTGATGGTGATTCCCACAAATCGCGGAATTTCTCGGATCGACCAAGAAGATTTGGTTTACAAATCAAAGCGTGCCAAATACAACGCGGTGATTGAAGAAGTGGTGCAGCTGAGCACTGCGGGCCGACCTGTACTGGTAGGTACCACCTCGGTGGAGGTGAGTGAGCTATTGAGTCGTATGTTGAAATTGCGTGGCATCAAGCACAACGTGCTGAATGCGAAGCAACACCAAAACGAAGCAGGCATTGTGGCCGAAGCGGGTTTGAAAAGCGCCGTTACTATTGCTACCAACATGGCAGGTAGGGGTACCGACATCAAGATCGACGATGAGGTAAAATCATTGGGTGGATTGGCGATCATCGGTACGGAGCGTCATGATAGTCGCAGGGTTGATAGACAGTTGAGAGGTCGGGCCGGCCGTCAGGGCGATCCCGGAACATCTCGTTTCTACGTGAGTTTGGAGGATGATTTGATGCGTATTTTCGGTTCTGAGCGTGTGAGCAAGCTGATGGACCGATTTGGTTATGGGGAGGATGATGTGATTGAGAACAGCATGATGACCCAGACCATTGAGCGCAACCAGAAGCGGATGGAGCAGAACAATTTCGGCGTACGGAAGCGTTTGCTGGAGTACGACGATGTGATGAACAAGCAGCGAACCAACATTTACCGCATGCGGAGCAATGCGTTGTTTGGTGAGCGCTTGAGCATTGACTTGCGCAATATGTTGTACAATTGGTGTCAAGAGACCGTGGAACAGTACAAAAACGGCGGACATTACATGGACTTGGAATTGGAAGTGATACGTACGTTGGCCATGGATTTGCCCTTCGATGAGGAGGCCTTCAACAGCGCCAAGTCGGCCGAGGAATTGGCAGATCAACTGTTCGACAACCTCACACAGCGCTATGCGCAAAAAACCGAGGCCATGCGCACACAAGCTTTGCCCGTGTTTAAAAGCATCCGAGCCGAACAAGGCGAACGCATCGAAAATGTGGTTATCCCCATGACCGATGGCACACACCAATACCAGCTTACAGTGAACATGCAAAAAGCGCTCGACACCGATTGCAGGACCATGGTTCACGAATTGGAGAAGAGTGCCACACTTTCTATACTCGACGATGAATGGAAAGAACATTTGCGCGAATTGGATGAACTGAAACAGAGTTCACACAACGCACAGTACGAGCAGAAAGATCCGTTGTTGATTTATAAAATTGAGAGTTTTGAGTTGTTCGGGAAAATGCTGCAACGCATCAATACCCAAGTGTTGGGCATGTTGTTCAGATCGCGCATTCATGCTGAAAACGAGGTCTCAGAAGCACGTCCAGCATTGAAGCGACAAGATCCAAAAATTCAGACCAGCCGCCCCGAGATGGACGCGATGGGTGGTAGAGAAATGCCCGCGGAATTGAGCGCACCTGCGCCAAGACCTACGCAAAACCCCATCATCAACGACTTGAAGATTGGCCGTAACGATCCTTGTCCTTGCGGAAGCGGCAAAAAGTTCAAAGTCTGCCATGGCAAAGACTAACAACGAGGCATCAAAACCGACGGGTTCGGATTACTACTTTGAAAACGGGTTTTTGGTATTCACGAGGGAATACCATGAGAAACGCGGATTCTGCTGTGGAAACGGGTGCAGACACTGCCCCTATCTTCCCAAGCATTCCAAGGGCAGTAAACAAATAAATCGCACTCCTTGATGCCCACCACAAATCCCTCTCCATACGGATGTGAAAAACTTAGCGTAAATTAGGGATAAACTCGGTCATTGAAGATCACAACTTATTTTCAGTTGCCTTAATTTTGCTGTGTGAATTCACCCATTCAATCTGCATTGATTTCCGTTTTTTACAAAGACGGATTAGACCAAATCGTAAAAGCCCTCCACGAGAAAAACGTAACCCTGTATTCTACTGGCGGAACCCGCAAATTCATTGAAGACATGGGGATCCCCTGTGTGGCCGTTGAAGACATTACCGGTTATCCATCCATTTTGGGTGGTCGGGTGAAAACCTTGCACCCCAAAGTGTTCGGTGGCATCCTAGCCCGCCGCGAGTTGGACCAAGACATGCAAGAAATTGCCCAGTACGAAATTCCTTTGTTCGATTTGGTGATGGTGGATTTGTACCCCTTCGCCGAAACTGTGGCTGCGGGTGGTAGCGAACAAGACATCATCGAAAAAATTGATATCGGTGGGGTGTCTTTGATTCGCGCAGGTGCAAAAAACCATGCACACACAACCATTATCGCCCATAAAAATGAATACACTTTTTTCTTGGATGCATTTACTGCCGGCAATGGCAGCTTGAGCTTGGCACAACGCAAATCGTTTGCAGGCAGAGCGTTCGCGGTCACTGCAGAATACGATGGACTCATCTCCGATTGGTTTGCTGGGAACAAAACCTACAGTCTTCGCTACGGTGAAAACCCACACCAACAAGGTCAGTTCTCGGGCAATTTTGAAGCCATGTTCACCAAACACCAAGGCAAAGAATTGTCGTACAACAATTTGCTCGATGTAGACAGTGCCGTTTGTTTGATTAATGAATTCGACAAGCAAGCCGGTGCCACCTTTGTGATCATCAAACACAACAATGCTTGTGGCGTTGCAACACGGAGCACTGTGCTTGACGCTTGGACAAATGCTTTGGCTTGCGATCCGGTGAGTGCCTTTGGTGGAATCTTGGCAACCAACGCCAAAGTTGATTTGGCCACCGCCACCGAAATCAACCAACTATTTTTCGAGGTATTGATTGCCCCTGCATACGACGCTGATGCCCTGGAATTATTGAAAGGCAAAACCAATCGCATCGTGTTGGAAAGCACAGGAGATATCGCCCTGAATCCCAAAATGGTGAGAACGGCGTTGAACGGACAACTGATCCAAGACAGGGATTCTGTGACAGAGAAACAGGCAGATATGAATCCTGTAACTGAAACTTTGCCAACAACAGAGCAACTTCACGACCTAGAATTCGCCCTAAAATTGGTAAAGCAAACCAAAAGCAACACCATCGTTCTGGTGAAAAACCAACAGCTGCTGGCCAGCGGAACCGGACAAACCAGCCGGGTTGACGCACTTCAGCAAGCCATTGAGAAAGCCAATCGTTTTGGATTTGAATTGCAAGGCGCGGTCATGGCGAGCGACGCCTTCTTCCCTTTCCCAGATTGCGTTGAAATTGCTGATAAATCTGGCATCACCGCGGTGGTTCAGCCCGGTGGTAGCATCAAAGACCAACTCTCAATCGATTATTGCAATGCCAATGGCATCGCCATGTTGACCACGGGAGTTCGCCATTTCAAACACTAAGCAACGTTTTCACCCACCAATTTTGTCTATAAACCACGAAGCCCTCGATGTATAATCTCTTAAAATCTCTTCTTTTTTTATTACCTCCGGAGGTTGCCCATGAATTTGCATTAAAAAGCTTACGAATTATCCTACACACACCCATTATTGGCGGATGGATTAGAAATAGTTTTCAACCCATTACCGCGAAACCCGTTGTAGTGTCTGGCATTACCTTCCCAAATTCCGTGGGTCTGGCCGCTGGATTTGACAAAAATGCAAAGTGGTTACATTTACTGAAAGATTTGGGTTTTGGCCATGTGGAAATTGGCACCGTAACACCGCTCCCTCAGCCTGGAAATCCAGCCCCAAGATTATTTCGATTGCCTCAAGATGGCGCATTAATTAACCGGATGGGCTTCAACAATGATGGCATTGAAGCCGTGGTTGCGCGACTAAAAAATCGTCCAGCCGGATTGGTAGTTGGTGGAAACATCGGCAAAAACAAAGTTACTCCAAACGAAAAAGCGGCACAAGATTATACCATAGCCTTTGATGCCATTTACGACTATGTTGATTATATTGTTGTGAATATTTCATCGCCCAATACACCGGGTTTGCGCGATTTGCAAGAAGATGAATTCATTTGTGATTTGTTTCACAAATTGCATGAGTTGCGTTCAGGACGACGGATTTGGAAACCCATTTTCTTGAAAATCGCACCAGATTTCCAACAGTCTCAAGTGCACGAACTTGTGCAGACCATTAAACGAGCCAAAGTTGATGGAGTCATCGCAACAAACACAACCATAGAACGTAGTAATCTGCGCACTTCTAAGTCCAAAATTGATCAAATTGGTGCGGGTGGATTGAGCGGCAAACCCGTTTATGAGGCATCAAATACCATTTTGGGATTCCTAGCTATGGAATTAGGGGAAGAATTTCCACTCATTGGTGTGGGCGGCGTATTTACCAAAGAAGACTACGAAGGCAAAATCACCCGTGGTGCCAGTTTGGTGCAGGTTTATACCGGCTTCATTTATGTTGGCCCACGCATCGTTCGAAAAATCTTATCTTAGCGGGGCATGATGCCCCACACCGATAGCGATTCTCAAAGGCCGCAGCAGGATATCCACCAAAGGGAAAATCCCCCATTACGAAGTAGTATAAACCTACCCTTCCGATGGCTCATTGCTGGGGTTTTGGTGATTTTATTGCCAGGGTTTCAAGAAAATACCGCCCTGCAACATTGGGCGAGACCTCAACTATTGGCGGGCGAAAAAGTCACTCAACACGCAGCCTACGCGGTGTCATACAACCACCAACACATGCAAGCCAATTGGGTGGCCTATGAACTAACCCTCTCCCACACTTTGGGGGCGGCGGAGCGCGAGAGCCGCTTTGTGATTGACCCCGTAATTCGTCCACATACCGCCAGAACCGAAGATTACACCAAGTCGGGCTTTGACCGCGGCCATCTCGCGCCCGCCGCCGACATGAAATATTCCCCTCAGGCCATGACCGAATCTTTCTACACCAGCAACATCTCACCCCAACGTCCGGGTTTAAATCGTGGCATCTGGAAAAAATTGGAAGAAAAAATCCGAGATTGGGCACCTGCCAACCGACCCTTGTTCATCGTCACTGGTCCAGTATTAACGGATGAACTCACCCAACAAATTGGCCATTACAACCGAATCTCGGTTCCCAAACGATTCTTCAAAGTGGTATTAGACACCGCACAACCCGTAAGGGCCATCGGCTTTGTCTTTCAAAATTTGGGCTCCGATAGGCCCCTTTCTGCTTTCGCACTGAGCATCGACGAGGTAGAAAAAATTACGGGACGGGATTTCTTTCCGCATCTGAGCGATGCAAACGAAGCCCAAGTGGAAAAAACGCTGAATCTATCGCGCTGGAATTTCAATTAAACACCCATCGACCAAGCCACTTCATTCACCCAAAAACCCTGGCCATTGATCCACCAAAGCTGAAAACTCAATATATAGGTGAGTTTTTTATATTTCACTTTGTAATCGTATTTGGTGATGCCATCTCCAGCCGCGCTGACCGTAATTTTTGGCTTCGGCACCACCTCCGCCATTTTTAAATTCACCTTACTCTGCTTCATTTTTAGCTGAGTTTTGAGCACTGATTTTTTGAATTTAAATTGATAGGTTAACCAAGCGCCTTCAACAATTTGTTTGAGAGTTGCGGTGTCGTGAGACCGCCATTGCGACACAAATTCTGATTTGGTGAGATAGCCCAATGACATGGCGGGTTTTTTCTGTAACAACCAAGCAATGAGGGTGTCGAGCGCTTGCTCTTTGCTTTGAAAATAAAATGCTGGGGTATCATTGGCTTGTTGGCTGAACGTGTCTAGAAGTTGCAATGCCGTATCCAACAAACACAGTGAACTTTGGTTATTGTGGTGTTGGTAACGCTGTTCCAAATGCAATTTCTGCTGATGAGCCGCGTGGCGAGCCCCCTGTTGAGCCGCCTGAAAAGCGCCAGCAAACAAAGGAATTATCATCGCACAGAAAAAGACAAGGATAAACCAACCTCCGATACGACCTTTGCACTGCTTCACCATGGTAAAGCAAAAGTACATCAACCCGAGAAAAAATGTCGCACGGTCCCCATCAAAACCCCAACAACCTGCATCAGGAACCCAATCGATTGATTGATGCCAACAGTCCTTATTTGCTGCAGCACGCCTACAACCCTGTAGATTGGCAACAATGGGGCGAAACGGCATGGGATCAAGCAAAGACAGAAAACAAATTGGTGTTGGTGAGCATTGGATACAGCACTTGTCATTGGTGTCACGAGATGGAACACGAAAGTTTTGAAGACTTCGAAACCGCGGAAATCATGAATTTGCACTTGGTAAGCATCAAAGTAGACCGGGAGGAACGACCCGATATCGACATGATATACATGGATGCCTGTCAGATCATGACCGGTAGAGGCGGTTGGCCACTGAATGTCATCTGCCTGCCCAACAAACAACCCATCTACGCGGGCACCTATTTCCCCAAGGCCCAGTGGCAACAAGTCATTGTACAGTTGGCGGAGGTGTACCAAACTGAGCCTGAAAAAGCGGTAGATTATGCCCAACGGATCCAAGAAAAAATACACCAAATCAACCACTGGGAGATTGGTGAAGGGCTACAACGCAAAGACGTGTCGGAATTGTTCAACACCCTGGCCGATACATTGGATTGGCAGGAAGGTGGACCAAACCGCGCGCCAAAATTCCCATTGCCCGGCCAGTACGAGTTCATTTTGGACCATTATTTACTGACCGAATCGGAGGCGGCCAAAGATTACCTGCATTTGAGTCTGTTGAAAATGTGCCACGGTGGCATTTACGATGTATTGCGGGGCGGATTTTGCAGGTACAGCACCGATGCGCATTGGTTTGCGCCGCATTTTGAAAAGATGTTGTACGACAATGCTCAGTTGGTTTCGTTGTATGCCCGGGCCTTTGGTTGGTCTGACGCGCCCCTGTACAAGGAGATTGTGGAGGCCTGTTTGGACTTTTGCCAGCGGGAATTGGGCTTGGGCGATGCGGGGGCTGGTTTTGGCAGTGCGTTGGATGCCGACAGCGAGGGAATGGAAGGAAAGTTCTACGTTTTCACGGAGCAGGAAATGATGACCTTGCTGTCGGAAGACGATTTGCATTTGGCGCGGATTCAGTTTGGATTGAAACCCGAGGGCAACTGGGAGCATGGATACAACATTTTGCACCAGCCTTTGGCGCCATTGCAAGTTATGCAGGAAACGGGGTTATCGGCTGAGGCGTATTTGACTGGGTTGGGCAGAATCAAGGATTCTTTGCGGAGGTACCAGGATACGCGGGTTAGGCCGGGGTTCGACGACAAAGCGATATGCAGTTGGAACGCTTTGCAAATAAAAGCCTTGGCGGACGCCAGCTTTTATTTGCAAAGCGACAATTACGCCCAGTCGGCAGCTGCCGCGGCCGACTGGGCGTGGGATACCTTCTGGGACGGACAATCACTCAAGCGTATACACCGTAAAGGACAAACACACATTACCGGTTTCTTGGAAGATTATGCCTACCTGTGCGAAGCATTCATCGCCCTGTATCGCATCAGCCGAAAAACCACTCACATCGAAAAGGCCGAAACCTTGCTCAAGACCGCCATTGAACTCTTCTTCGATAAACAAACCCAACAACTGTCCTTCACCCCACATAATGGCGAAGCGTTATTTTATCGGAAAAGTGACCTGAACGACGATGTAACTCCATCACCCAATGCCGTGATTGCCCTGTGTGCCCAACAACTCGCACAATACCGCAGCAACGACGAATACGCCGCACTATCCCTAACCCTCATAAAGCAAGTTTCCAAATCCATGAAACAAAGTCCCGGGTGGTATTTCCATTGGTGTAGACTCGCTCAATCCCAAGCACTCGGCGGCATTCACGTAACTTTCTATGAGAATGAAGTTGATAAGTGGGACTCAAACGAGGTATTGGCCCTCATGAAACACCTACCCTCTTGGGTTTTGGTGGAATATGCAACCACAAATGAGGAGAGACAGATTGTCATCTGCGGAAATCACGCCTGTATGGCACCGGTTGACAGCATAGAAAAAGCCCTAGAAATCGCGATGGACACCTGTCGATTGGTGGATTCCCATCAATAACCGCATCAATTAAGACATAATTCATCTCAGGAAACGTTCTCAGTTCCTGTATCAATTCATATATCGATTTCCCATTACTCGCTTTTTGTTTAGTATTATGTATAATTTCCATAACCAAATGGTCTATTTCATTGACACTACTCCGACATATGTTATACTTTTGTTGTAATTCGGTAGAAATACCACAAACAAAAAAACCAATACTAACACATATGATAAATAACTACAAACCAATTTTTCGCAGCGGCCGGACCTTCAAATTCGGTGTGTTGTCGCTGTTGAGTTGCATGGCAAGCTTCGCGAACGCTCAGTTGAGCGGAAGCTACACCATTAACTCAGCATCTGCCACCAGCGGAACAAACTATGCTTCTTGGTCGGCCTTCGCATCTGCCATTGGCACCAGCGGTGTAAGCGGCGCAGTTCGTGTAACGGTAATGACAGACGAAACCACCGCCAGTGTGGTGACCTTCAATGCCATCTCGGGAGCATCATCTACCAACACCATCACCATTGATGGAAATAGCAAAAGCTTGCTGTCGTCTTCAGCCAACGAGGCCATCAACTTCAACGGTGCCGATTACATCTCTCTGAGCAATTTAACCATCCAAAAAACGGGAACTGGTACAGCTCAAACGGGCATTCGTTTCAGCAACGCTTCGGACTACAACACCTTGAATGGGTTAACCATTGAGTTCACCGCTCAAACTTCGTCGTCTACCGCAGGTGGTGCTTACATTGCCTTTGCATGGTCGGCCACCAGTTTGACATCGCTCACCACAAGCCAAAATGGTTCGTTCAACAGCATCAAAAACTGTATGATGAGAACCACCAACAGCGCTGCGCCTGGTCCAACCTACGGCATTTTGGACCAACAGAGTACTGCATTCTACACCAGCACCGCCAACAACAACACGTTTGAGGGTAACACCATCAGAAACTTCTTTTGGTCCGCGATTTATAACCGCTACACCAACGGCGAACAGTTCATCAACAACGATATCAGTCGTGTAGCGGCCAGCAGTAGCAGTCCCTGCAACACCACCTTGTATGGTATTTGGACGTACTACACATACGGCACCAATCGCTCTACATCCTATAAGGGAAACAACTTCCACGACATGCCTTATGCGGGCGCCTCTGCAAGTTCCACCTCCAACTACATCAATACTTACTACACTTTGTTTGGCTGGTACAACTATGGATCTGCCACCAGCCCTCTTAAATTTGATGGCAATACCACCCGAAATGTAGTGGCCTACTCACAATTCTTCCACGCGTACCTGTATTATGCTTATTGCATCGATTTCGCAAACAACATCGTTGACAAAAACCAGTCCTACTCTACTTCCACAAATTACACTCACTGGATGTACTATTGCTATGACAACAATATCATCAACAATACTTTTACAAACAATCGATTCAACAACATGGGGTCTGGTGGTACCACGTACTTATTCTATAACTGGTACAACTACAATTCTGTGCGCAGTGTAAACGTGTGGGAGGACAACCGCGTAGATAGCAATTCATCTTCGGGTAACTTCTACACAACCTACCTGTACTTCATGGGCAATGTGAGAATTTCACGTAACCGATTTATAAATAATAGTGGCGGTACCACTACCGGTTTGTGGTATGGTTGGTTGATGTATTACGCCAATAACCTGACCTTCAACAACAATTTGATTGCCAACAACTACGGGTATTTCGCGAACTACAACATCTACTCGTACAACTTCAATTCAGGTTGGACAGCCGATATTAGAGAAAATACGATTCACACGAGACATTCGAGTTACATGTATCATTTCTGCTACGGATATTTATTTCAAGAGATGAACTCTCGTTACTTCTTCGAGGGCAACATTATGGATGCGACGTCTAACTATTATATCTATCCAGCTTATGTAAATTCACAAAATGCAAATAATGTCCAATCCATTAACTTCAACTCTTGGTTGGTAGAAACATCAGGGGCAACCCAAATTTGGCGCTTAGGAACCTCCAACTACAACAATTACAATGGATGGAAAGGGGATGTCAAAGCAGGCTCAGGAGAAAACTACACCAACCCTCAGTGGGTAGATTTCTCCAAAGTGGATATGCGCTCGAATGCCTTTGAAACGCAAAACAACAAACCCACAAGCGCAACCATCACCCGAGATTTGAACAAAAAGAACAGAAATCTGGGTAGAAGCGATCGTGGAGCATTGGAAAATTACATGGATGTCACTGCCATAAGAACCTCGTTCTCTTTAGCAAGTTCAGTGTGTGCCGGTCATGAGGCGAACGCCGACATTACCATCAAAAACACTTTTGTCGATACCATTTACAATTTCTTTGTATCCTACAGCATCAATGGAAAGGCAACCCGAGAACTGGTGACACAACGCATATTGCCTGGGGATACGCTTGTATACAAATTCAAAAATCCGATAGTTTTGGCCACCGCTGGACAAACTGAGGTAAAAATCTATTTGGATATTCCAGATGATAACACCAAAAACGACTCGTTCACTTTCACGACCTTGGTAAAACCTGCTCCAGGTGGAGGATTCTATGAATTCTCAACCAAGACAACTACGCCGAATACCGCCATTTACCAACGAGGCAAACCCAACGATATCACCGTAGTTGACCAGCCAGTGATTTACGATGTTCGTGCACCGCGAGTATACAGCAACAGCACTTACGGAACTTCATCTCCAAGTGATTGGTTCGCTACCGTTCAAGCTTATACCGCTTCTGGTAAAGCTGTAACTGGTGCAACTCTCACACCACCGAGCGGTTCAACCAACTTAGAAGTTCAATTCAAGACTTCAGATGCTACCTTGGAAGATTCTCTTGTAACCGTAGTACTAAAAGTTACTGATAACAACAACGGTTGTGATACCTTCATCAAGCGCAATGTGTTGATATATCCTTCAATCAAGCCAGACTTCACTTTCCCAGCGAAGATCTGTAATGGTGATGCGGTACTGTTTGGCAATACTTCAAAAGTGAATTCAGGTGCAATGGAATTCTTCTGGGACTTCGGAACCGGAAACGCTGCTGATACTTCAAATGCACCTGAGCCTGTGTTCCAGTTCCCCAATGCTGGCAAATACACCGTGACTTTGACAGCGAAGACCATGCCTCATGGGTTTGTCTTCACCAAGAAGTATGATGTTGAAATAAATGCCATTCCAACGGTGGCTTTTGATAAAGCCAATGCATGTTTGGGTCAAGACTTGGTGTTTACCAATAAAACCAACCCATTGAACGCGAAGATGACTTGGGATTTCGGAAACGGAGGCAAAGCAACCACCA
>VGFS01000032.1 GCA_016868785.1 Bacteroidota bacterium | reverse complement strand
TCGCTCCATCAGTCCATCCATCAACGTTTTGCTCAAGTATTTTACCCGCTTCTCGATGAGTTCAGGTCCCACCGACAAATAAAATTTTAAGGCAGCCTTAGCACCATCGTACATCGGACCGGGGAAAGTGCCATAACTGTAGCGCGCGGTTTTTGGAACAAGTTCACCCACCGATGGGGGTACGGTGCTCATGTTGAATGTATCTATCGAATAGGCCGCCACGTGGTGAATGGTTGATTGCGGTAAAATGGATTCCGAGGCATAGAAGAATCCAGTACCTATGGGCCCTAACAGCCATTTGTGGAAGCAGCCGCTGTAGTAATCGCAGCCCAAATCTTTGAGACCAAACTGGATCATTCCCAAGGGATGTGCACCGTCGATGGCGGAAATGATTTTGTTGGCACGTGCCCAAGCACAAATCTCTTTGATGGGCAGTATTTGTCCGATCGTACAAGGAATATGCGGCAACGCCACCACCTTGGTTTTGCTGGTTTTGGCTTCCTTTACCCGTTTCAGGGTTTCTTCTGCGGTTGCGCCCAATTCAATGACTTTCAGGACGATTCCCTCGGTTTTCGCTCGGTATAGCCAAGGCGCACAGCCACCCACGTGTTCATGTCGGGTTATGATGACTTCATCGCCTTTGGTCAAAGTGATTGCCCTGCACGCCAAATTCACGCCTTCGCTCACATTTTTGGTGATGGCCAATTCTGATCCTTTGCAGCCGATGAGGCTACCCAATTGCTCTTCAAAACTGCCGTCGTGCATGGGGTAGGCCGCGTTTTCTGCCAAGTTTCGGAACGATTTATTCAACGCTTCTAACACAGGCAACGGGGTGATGCCCATGGTGCCGTTGTTCAAAAAAGTGATTTTGCTGTTGATGGGGAACAATCCGCGAATGAAGTCCCAATAGGGACCATCCATCTCAGGGGCATGGGCATCGGGTGCCACGGGCAAAGGGGTTTCCTCGGTCTCCCATTGTTGAAGCCACTGTTCGTGCAGCGATTTCTTGGTTACGGGGTTGAAAGCCACGGGATTTTTACCCATCAAACTGCCGAAGGTTAGGCCAGCGCCCAGGGTGAGAAAGTGTTTGCGTTCCATAGAGATAGGTCGAAAATACATAGTTACAAAAATTATCCGTGAAACCGCCTCAAATCGTTCCTATTTTTGCAGCAGCAACGATATCATCATCGTTACCCAAACTGAAATGAAGGTATTAGGTATCATGAGTGGCAGCAGTATGGACGGGGTTGACCTGGCACTCTGCGATGTAGACGAAACCGCCAACGGCTGGCAAGTGGAAATCTTGGAAGGTGTAACTGTGCCCTACAGCGAAACTTGGCGGGTGCGGTTGAGTCAGCTACGGTATCAAAATGCCGAGCTGTATGCCAAAACCGATGTGTTTTACGGTCGGTATTTGGGTGAGTTGGCCGCTGCATTTTTTCAAGAAACAGGACAGAAAGCCGATTTGGTGGCTTCGCACGGACATACCATTTTCCACGATCCAAAAGGGTGGTTGACAGCGCAAATTGGCGATGGCGCCACGTTGAATGCCTTCGCGAAAGTGCCTGTGGTGTCGAATTTTCGTCGGGCCGACGTTGGCCTCGGCGGCCAGGGGGCGCCTTTGGTGGGATTGGGCGATGAATTGTTGTTCTCTGATTATGATTTCTGTCTGAATTTGGGTGGTTTTTGCAATTTATCGTCGAGCCATCAAGGCAAACGCATCGCGTTTGATATATCGCCCTGTAACATTGTGTTGAACCGATTGGCCAGAGAGCGTGATTTGCAGTATGATGAGGACGGGGCACTGGCGGAGGCCGGTGAGATCGATTACACTTTGTTGAATGCCTTGAATGAAATTCCGTTTTATGGTCAATCGTACCCTAAGAGTTTGGGCCGTGAGTGGATCAACAAGAATTTCTGGCACATCGTGCGCGAGTTTGATGATTTGTCGGTGGAAGACCGAATGAAAACCCTGGTGATGCACATTGCTGTACAGGTAAGGCGCGCGTTGGAGACCATTGCAGAGAAACCCTTGGATCAATGCAAATTGTTGGTTACCGGTGGGGGCGCATTCAACAAAACGTTGGTTGATTTTTTGCGTTCTGAAACCGAGTGCAATGTCGTGGTGCCTGATGACAAATTGGTCAATTACAAAGAGTCTATGATATTTGCTTTGCTCGGTGCCATGCGGGTGAAAAATAGAAATAACACGCTGAGTTCAGCCACCGGAGCGAGCACCGATTGGGTGGCGGGTTCTTTGGATGGTGATTTTTGCCAATGCCAGTAAACACAGACAGTATCGAACAGAAATATATCGCATCGTGAAACTAGAAAGACTGATAGAAAAATTTGAGGGCAAGCAGCCCGAGATCGTATTTGCTTGGAAAGACAGTGAAACTGAAGCCGAGGGTTGGGTGGTAATCAATTCGTTGCGCGGTGGTGCAGCGGGTGGGGGTACCCGAATGAGAAAGGGATTGGATCAGCGCGAGGTGGAAAGTTTGGCCAAGACGATGGAGGTGAAGTTTACCATCGCAGGTCCGCCCATCGGCGGTGCAAAGAGTGGAATCAATTTTGATCCTGCCGATCCCCGCAAAAAGGGGGTGTTGGAGCGTTGGTACAAGGCGGTGCGACCTTTGTTAAAAAACTACTACGGTACAGGTGGGGATTTGAACGTGGATGAAATCCATGAGGTGATTCCCATGACGGCCAATTTGGGGATTTTGCATCCTCAGGAAGGGGTGGTGAACGGACATTTGATATCGTACAGTGCGGAGGACAAATTGAAGGCGATTTCACGTTTGCAAACTGGGGTATTGTTGCCAATTAGTGATGAGCGATTGACCCCCGATTTGTCGAAGAATTATACCATTGCCGATATGATAACCGGATGGGGTGTGGCTGAAGCTGTGCGACATTACTACGAGGTGTACGGGGGATTCATGAACGGCAAACTGGCCATCATTCAGGGCTGGGGAAATGTTGCGGCAGCGGCGGCATTTTACCTCACCAAATACGGGGTTCGCATTGGTGGTATCATCGACAGAGTGGGCGGAATCATTGAGCCAAAGGGATTGGTACACGACGAAATTGTGGCGTTGTTCAACAACCGGAATGGGAATGCTTTGAATGCGCCAAATATGTTGTCGTTTGAGGAAGTGAATGAACGCATTTGGGATTTGCCTGCGGAGATTTTTATTCCAGGTGCCGCTTCGAGGATGGTTACTGAAGATCAAGTGTTGCGCATGGGTAAGGCGGGTATCGAGGTGGTGAGTTGTGGTGCGAATGTGCCTTTTGCGGACAAAGAAATTTTCATGGGACCCATCAGCCAGCTGGCCGATTCCCAATTTGCGGTAATTCCTGATTTCATGGCAAACTGCGGCATGGCCCGGGTATTTGGCTATTTGATGAAGCAAGACGCTGAGGTAACCGACGTAGCCATTTTCAAGGATGTAAGTCAGATCATACACGGCAGCATGATGCGTTTGCGTCAGTTCAATCCTAAGTCGACCGGTTTGAGCGCCAAGGCCTTAGAGATGAGCTTGACCGATTTGGTGTAAGTGCGTTTGGAATATCAACACATAATCATTCGGCCGAGCCAACTTGAAGCAGAAATATCGAACATCAAACATCGAATAGAAAGAAATTAGTAAGCATCCATTAACCATGAAATCCATAGAAACGCGTTTTTGCGAGTACGTACAGATAGATACTCAGAGCGACCCAAACAGTCCAACCCAGCCAAGCACGGAGAAACAAAAGGATTTGTCGCGTGTGCTGGTGCAGGAGCTTTTGGAAATGGGATTGAAGGATGCCCATTTGGATGAGTTTGGGTATGTGTATGCTACTTTGCCATCGAATGTGGATCATGAGGTGCCGGTGTTGTGTTTTTGTGCGCATGTTGACACGTCGCCAGACTGCACGGGTGCGGGTGTAAAGCCATTGGTGCATAGAAATTATCAGGGACAGGATTTGGTGTTGCCCGATGATCCATCGCAGGTGATTACTACCAAGGAGCATCCTTATTTGTTGGAGCGATTGGGCGATGACATTGTGACGGCGAGTGGAACCACTTTGTTGGGGGCTGATGACAAGGCGGGGGTTGCGGTGATCATGGATTTTGTGCAGCACATGGTGAATCATCCAGCGCTGCCTCATGGCGCGGTGAAGATATTGTTCACGCCGGATGAGGAAATCGGACGGGGTGTTGACAAGGTAAACATTGAAAAATTGGGGGCTCATGTGGGTTATACGTTGGATGCGGGTGAACGTGGGTGTTATGAGGACGAGACGTTTAGTGCAGATGGTGCCAAGGTCCATTTTTATGGGATCAGTGCTCATCCGGGGTACGCGAAGGGGAAGATGGTGAACGCGCTGAAATTGGCGGGGGAGTTGTTGGCGTTGTTGCCAGGGGATGAATGGTGTCCGGAAGCCACCGAAGGCAAGCAGGGTTTTGTACATCCTGTGTCGGTGGGTGGGGTAGCAGAGCACGCGTGGGTTCAGTTTATTGTGCGCGATTTTGTGACTGCGAAGTTGTCGGATCACGAGGCGCGTTTGCAGGGTTTGGTTGATGCGGTGGTGTCGAAACATCCTGGAGCTACTGCCAACATGGAGGTAACGGAGCAATACCGTAACATGAAGGAAGTGGTGGATTTGGATCCACGGATTTCGAATTATGCGGTTAAAGCGATCGAGTTGGCGGGCATACCGGTTCAGTTGACCAGCGCTAGGGGCGGAACTGATGGAAGTCGGTTAAGTTTCATGGGATTGCCTTGTCCGAATTTGTTTACTGGTGAGATGGCATTTCATGGAAAACATGAATATGTGAGCGTTCAGGATATGGAGAAGAGCCGAGAGGTGTTGGTACATCTTTGTGGCCTTTGGGTGAGTGCATCTTAACTTTTTTGTCATCCGTTTGTACAAAAGACGTCCTTGCGGCGGTGTAAAAATTTTGTGTTCGCAATGCTCGGTATTTGGGGCTAAAAATTTGGTTTGTCATTTTACTAAAAAAATGGCGAGTTGTAGCGTTGAAAAATGATTAAAAAACACAGTATTTAATCATCTTACTAAAGAGTATTTTAGTGATTAAAAATTGGAGCGATGACAAAATAATTTCGCCTTGGGTTCAGCACCGCTGAAATCCTTGAATGGTACAATAACGCTCTTGGGAAAGCAATAGGCGCGGGGCAATACGCCGTTACAATGGGGCTAGCTTGGCCTAAACCAATGGCGATTTTTCGTCCTAATCCAAAATCTCTTTGCGGGATCCCAGCAATCGAACGCGATAATCGATGATCTTTAGTTCTGCATCCAATTTGCAGTCCACGGCCTGGGTGGCGTAGTACTGAACCCATTGGGTCTCTGTTTTTTTCACTGTTTTACGACCGCGTTTCACACTCACCGCCACCAACTTTTTCACTTTGCGTTGCGAGTTTAACGTGAATTTGCAGGTAAACACGCCGGATGTGTCTTTTGATACGTTGAAGGTGGTTGTGTCGATGTTGATTTCTTCAGATTCTACGTCGTTCTGACTTTCACGAAAACTGTTGAGCAAGGTTTCTTGGTCAACTTGTTTTTTGTCCATGAACCGCGGCGTGATTTCATTGAAAAAGTCGAGCATTTTTTTATGTTCACCATCGGCGTAATATTGGTAGAATTGCGCAAATCGGCCCATGATTTGTTGCATGTCGTCGGTGGTTACCAGGGTGGCCATGAGTTTGCGGGCCGAGGCTACATAGGTTCCGTTTGGGTGATTTTTGATATAATTTTCCAGGGCGATGGGGTTTTGTTCTTTCACGGCGAAGTCGAAATCCAGTGAATCGATGAGCCATTTGGCGTCTTCAGTGTGGGTTCCTCCGACGGCTTCCATGGCCAATAGGTAGCGTTCTAAGTTGGCTTTTTCGGGCGGATGGATGGCCGATTGCCATAGCGATTCGTCTTTCTCATTGAGGGCTTTCAAGGCCTCACGGGCATCTGTGGCGAATTTACCTTGGGGGTATTTTTGTAGGAAGGTTTGGTAGGCGTTGAAGCTAGCGGCGGATTGGGCTTCCGACCAGGCGGTTTGTTCGGCAGAAAATTGGTTGTAATGGATCCAAGCGGCCGCGATGCTCCCGAGCAAAGCGAGGGAGATGAGCCATAACAAACGCTTTCCGCCCCGTTTCTTTTTGCGGGTACGGCTGCTGATGGCCTCGAGAATGGCTTCTGCCTCTGCACTTACTTCCATGGCTTGCAGGGCTTTTTGGGCTTCTTCCTCAGCGTCTACAAAGCGATTTTTTTCGAAGTGTTGCTGCGCCTTCGCCAGGGCTTTTTTCCCAATTTCGTATTTGATTTCTTTCGCTAGCGCGATGTTGGCATCGTTGGCGTCGAGTTCCAATGCCTTTCGAATGTGGATGTTGGCTTCGTAAATCTCACCCAAGGCCAAGGCTGCTTTGGCTTTGTTGTGAAGCAGTTGGGCGTGATTGGGTTGGTCTTGCAAATCCATACAACAAAATTAACGTGCTACAACCGTTTTTCAACGACCGTTTTTCAACCGTTTTAATGCTTCACGCTTCGACAGCCCTGATAGGGAAGATTCATGCTGCTGAACAAAGTCGATGACCCATTGTGGGTTGGTACGGGCGTATTGTCTGAGCGACCAGCCAATGGCTTTGCGCAAGAAGAACTCCTTGTTTTCCATGTGTGGCAAAATGGCTGCTGTAAGAAAATCACTGTCGGTGTTTTCCCGAGACCGCAATTGCACGATCATGGCAGTGCGGTTGAGCCAAAAATTGTTTGAAAGTATCAAGGGTTCAAATACGGGCCACAAACTTTCGGGGTAGCGATTTACAACCGTACTCAGTAAATTTCCGGCCAGGTGATCCACGGAATCCCACCAACTTCTTTGGGTGATGAGTTCGATGATCCACGGGAAGTCAGACGGGCTAAATTTCTTCACGAATTTGCCCATCAGTACCATGGCGGCGTAGGCATATTCACGTTGAGGGAGGTGCCATAATTGCCGACAAATGTTGGGTACATCGTTCAGCGAAGGCAACGATTCTTTTTGTAACAGAGGCTGGAGTAATAAAGCGCGGTGCTGGGAGGAAATGCCGTGAAAGGGAAAATGGTGCTTCATGTAGGCGGCCATCGGACCGGCAACACGGGGATTATCGGCTGCGGTAAATTGTTGTTGTACCGCTTCTACCCAAGGATGTAACATCCTGCGAATTTATTGCAAATGTGAACGTGATGGGAAGTGATAATTTTTGTATCTTTGCAGTCCCTAAAAGGGTGACCCGTTCCCATGCGCATTACCACCGGGAGATATGGTTTAGGCCAAATCAAACATCAAATCGGGATGTAGCGCAGCCCGGTAGCGCACTTGCATGGGGTGCAAGGGGTCGTGAGTTCGAATCTCGCCATCCCGACCAACCAAAAGCCTTACGAAATCGTAAGGCTTTTTTTATGGGCGCACGCCAAGCGCAGCTTGAGCGTGGCGACCATAAAAAAGGCATGCAGCCGCACAGCGGCTGAGGCTTTTAGTTGAGGCCTCCCTACGAGAGATCATTGAAAATAATCTCGCCATCCCGACCCGGTAAAATCAAGGCCTCAGAGAAATCTGGGGCCTTGCTGTTTTTGGCCGGTTTAAACATGGTTCAAACAAAATCACCAAAAACCTATCGAAATTGGTGATTACAAAGAGCAAATCGCATCTGTTCAGAGCCAAACACCCATAGAAGCTACCCAGTCCCAACGTTTGCTGTTGTATTTGCATCTAGGGGTAATAACAAACAACACGTTGGGCCGAATTTTGTAATTTTACCCTGTCATGATTGAATCAACTACTTCCATCGAATTTCGTTCCGATACCTTTACCAAGCCCACCGAATCCATGCTCCAAGCCATGATGGCGGCTCCCGTGGGTGATGACGTGTTTGGCGAAGACCCTACCGTTAATGCACTGGAACATAGTGTGGCCGACTTCTTCGGCATGGAAGCGGGATTGTTTTGTCCGTCCGGCACCATGACAAACCAAATCGCCATTCAGGTGCATACCCAACCCGGCGACGAAGTCATATGTGAGGCGGGCTCCCACGTCTATTTCTATGAAGGGGGTGGCATTGCCAAAAACGCAGGTGCACAAGTGCGATTGGTGCAGGGTTCTTTCGGACAAATCACCGCGGAGCAAGTTCTGCCCCTGATCAATCCAGACGATGTACATCGCGCCAGAACCCGCTTGGTGAGTCTCGAAAATACCTGCAATCGCGGGGGAGGGAGTTGCTATGATTTGGAGGAAATTGCCAAAATTCGTTCACTGTGCGATGCGCATGGTCTTGGCCTTCACCTCGATGGAGCGCGCTTGATGAATGCCATCATGGCGAAGCAAGAAGACCCAAAGGCTTATGGAAAACTGTTTCACAGCATATCGCTTTGTTTGAGCAAGGGCCTCGGCGCGCCGGTGGGCAGTGTACTTTTGGGCAGTACATCCTATATCAAACAGGCGAGACGGGTGCGCAAAGTGATGGGCGGTGGAATGCGCCAGGCGGGTTATCTCGCGGCGGCAGGACTCTATGCGATGCAGCACAACATCAACCGTTTGGCCGAGGATCATGCCCACGCGAAGCAACTGGCTGAGGCACTTAAATTGTGCTCATGGGTGGGAGAGATCTTCCCCGTAGAAACCAACATTGTGATTTTTAAAGTTGTAGGCGATCCGAGATCTGGCCTCAACACGGCGCAAGAAGTGGTGGCGAAATTACAGGCAAACAACATTCGGGTATCGGCCATGTCGCCCACACACATTCGATTGGTGACCCATTTGGATGTAACACAGGAAATGATACACCGCACTGTTGAGGTGCTGAAAGGATTTTGATTCGTGAATCGGTGTTTGCATGTTGATGCCGATTATCGACAAATGAGATTACCCGTGCTTCCGCAGCTTGAGTACCAACATTTTGCTGGTAGGGGTATTGCTGCCCAAAGGTTTACAATTTAACCATCTGTTGCTGAATTGTGGTGATTAGGGTAGGGGCAAGATGTTGACGGTATGCCAAATCCGACCAAAGTGAACGTCCTTCCCGAATGTCTTGCATGGTGTGTTCCGCATGCTCGATACTAAACATATCCGCGATTTTCAACAGGTCATTTTTATTGATTTGCTCCCGTTTTCCGTTGATCGATAGCGCCCTGCTCACCTTACGAAACTTCAATTTGGGATTTAGCGCATACGTGAGGTCATAGGCTGTGGCGAGATGCCAGCTGTTGGTCTCCGGGCGGTAGCAAAAACTGTGGTTTTTCAAATGGTCATCGATATTGTTAAAAACGACATTAAACACCATTCTTCGGAAAAGTTGATCCAATTCGCTGAGCGGAATTTTTAAGGCCATCGCCAATTTGAAGAGGTTCTCGTAACTACTTTCTTCAGGATTCTGATAGTCCCACCCCGTGAGTCCGGCCGCCGTAAGCACATGCTGTTTCTGATTGTTTTGCCTGTCGAAACGATGCGTGGCAAAGTGTTTTTCCTCCCACAATTCGCATTGCATCATGTCAATTCCCAATTGCTGGGCGATGCTTGCGTAAATGAATTCGATGGTTTCTTTTGGGTGTAATGCGTCGTCCTCAAGGTTTAGCTTCACCAAAAAGTAATCATGATGGGGTCCGTATAAAAGATCGCCTGGTAGTATTTGCTGCGTCTTTCGGTGTTTGGCTACCAATATTTTTGGCCGCATTCCACCGGCGGAAGTCCCGATGCGAAACAGGTTCAACAGGCCTTCTGTATTGGCATTTTCTGGTGTAAGTGATCCCTTTTCGGCCAGGATTTCTGAAAGCAATTGGGCCATTTCGGCGATGCGAAAACTACTCGGCGCATCCATTGTTATCGCCGGCTCATACTCCCAAGCGCCCATGCCACGCTGACCCAAATAAGCCAATTGTTCCAAAGCGTTAAATTGTATGGGTTTGCCTTGGGCGTTCAGCCAAGATTGAAATAAGTGATTTCCGAAAACATCTGGCAGTGAGTCGGCAAACATGGGAGGGAGTCCTCGGAAAGTTTTGCCTTCAAACTGTGGGAAGGATTGTGTTTCGAGACTGCGTTTGATGATGAACGGCAGGATGTTGCTGTTGTTTGTTCCGAGATAATCAGTATTGTACTGAAAATAACTGCATCGCCGATGGTTGTCATAGCCCAACCGACCGATTTCGTTGCCGAAGAGTTTGATGTTGAGCAGATTTTCCATGTTTAATACAATGAAGGGATGTTAATACCGCTTGGTTTTGTGCCAATTTTTTGCAGTCCCGCGTGAATTTCATTGAGAAGATCGAAGTGATAGGCCACTTTTAGCAGATTGTCGATTGTGGAATTTTTTCCCATTTCGATATGCTGGATGGTATTGCGCGATAGGTTGAGCAGGGCGGCGAGTTCGTCGCGAGATAGCTTTTGCGCTTCCCGTTTCTCCCGACATATCTTCCCGATACTCAGTTTTACTTCTTTGATGGTGACAATCTCGAACAGCATTTTAACTATTATATTGGTTAAATGTATTCAAATATAGTCAAAATAACCAATAAAATGGTTGCATATTTATTTTAATCAGTGTTTGTAGAGTGAAAATTACCTAGGAAATTTGCTCGGTGCGATTCCGCTTACCCGTGCTTCCGCAGCTTGAGTACCACCATTTTGCTGGTAGGGGTATTGCTTTTTTCGGCTACAGAATCGATGGGGACCAAAATATTGGCCTCCGGGAAATAAGTAGCGGCGCATCCCACTGGAATGTTAAAGCTGATGATAATAAATTTCCTAGCCACACGCTCTACGCCACCATGGAAATTGTATAAATCCACCAAATCACCAGCCTCAAAGCCGAACTTTTTGATGTCTTTGGGATTCATGAAAATCACCCGCCGTTCGTTCTCCACCCCGCGATAACGGTCGTTCAGTCCATAAATGGTGGTATTAAACTGGTCGTGACTGCGAATGGTCATCATCATCAATTCATCGTCGGCCACAGTAACGGGAACCGGTTTCGCCACGTTGAAATTTGCCTTGCCGGTCATGGTATTCCACTTGCCGTCGCGCGCGGAATTCGGCAAATAAAATCCACCCATTTCTCGAGCGCGTTGGTTGTAATTGTCGAAATCTAGAATACTTGACTCAATCGCATCGCGAATGTGGTCGTAATGTTCAGCGTATTTGTCCCACGGAATCACCGTTTTACTGCCCAAAGTGGCTTTCGCCAACCCAATCACGATTTGAGGTTCGCTGCGGAGATCGCCGGAAACGGGTTTGAGTTTTCCTCTCGACATCTGCACCACCCCCATGGAGTTTTCGCAAGTGACAAATTGGTGCTCGCCATGGATGATATCGGCGTCGGACCGCCCAAAACAGGGGAGGATGATGGCTTCTTTGCCCGTAACCAAGTGACTGCGGTTCAATTTGGTTGAAACCTGCACGGTGAGGTCACAATTTTGAAGTGCCTTGGCGGTATAATCGGTGTCGGGACTGGCCGAAAGGAAGTTTCCACCCATGGCAAAAAACACTTTGGCTTCGCCGTTGTACATGGCGTGAATGCAATCGACCACGTCGTACCCATGGGCTTGGGGCGGCTGGAATCCGAAGGCTTTTTCTATGCGATCCAAAAAGGCTTGGGGCGGTTTTTCATAGATGCCCATGGTGCGATCGCCTTGCACATTTGAGTGGCCGCGAACCGGACAAGTACCGGCACCTTCTTTGGCAATACTGCCTTTGATTAGCAACAAATTCACCACTTCTTTGATGGTGTCAACGGCATTTTTATGTTGGGTAAGACCCATCGCCCAGCAGGCAATGATTTTGGTTTTGTCTTTAAGTGCCGCCACCGTTTCTTCAATCTGCCAGAGTCTGAGACCGGTTTGATCGATCAGGTTTTCCAACGATTGGGCTTCTAGATTTTGCTTCCAAGCTTCATATCCTTGTGTGTGGTTGGCGATGAAGTGATGGTCTAGCACGGTGCCAGGGGCTTTTTCTTCCTCAGCAAGCAGCAACTTTTCAATGGCTTGAATCAGTGCCATGTCGCCATTGAGCTTTACCTGCAAGAAAATATCGGTTAAACGCGCTTTGATACCCAGGGCGCCTTTTACCGATTGCGGATCGGAGAAGGCGATGAGACCGGTTTCGGGCAACGGGTTGATGGAAATGATGGTGGCCCCGTTCTCCTTGGCTTTTTGCAAGGCGCTGAGCATGCGGGGGTGGTTGGTACCAGGATTTTGGCCGATGATGAGGATGGCTTCGGCTTTGTAAAAATCTTCCAATTTCACCGAGCCTTTGCCGATACCCACGCTTTCGTTGAGGGCTACGCCGCTCGATTCGTGACACATGTTTGAGCAATCGGGCAGGTTATTGGTGCCGTATTCGCGGGCAAAAAGTTGGTAAAGGAACGCAGCTTCGTTCGATGTGCGACCGCTGGTATAAAATACCGCCTCATTGGGCGATTGGAGTTTGTTGAGGTGGTGGGCGATTTTGCCAAAGGCATCGTCCCAACTCAACGGTGTATAGTGCGATGCGCCCTCCGCGAGGTACATCGGTTGGGCAATTCTTCCTTTTTTACCGATTTCGTAATCGTTGAGGAGCGATAATTCTGCTACACTGTTTTGGGCAAAAAAATCAGGGGTTAAACGTTTGGTGGTGGCTTCGTCGGCCACGGCTTTGGCCCCGTTTTCACAGTACTCACCGATGGGCGAACGCTCATCGTCGGGGTCGGGCCAGGCACAACTCGGACAATCAAATCCGCCCTTTTGATTGAGCGCGAAGAGGGCTTTGGCACCGCGGGCGGGGTTCATTTCCTTGAGCACGTGCTGAACGGCCACTTTCACACCGGTTAGTCCGGCTGCCGAACCGCTGGGCTTATGCAATCTCAAGTTGAGCAGTTCTTCAGGGGTTTCTGCGTGAACTTGGGTGGTTGGAGAATCGTGTGTGGTTTTTGGGTTTCCGTTCTTCGATGCCATGGCTGCTGTCAACTCAAAAATACAAAATTGTGGTTTATTCAGGGCAATGGTTTTGGTTATCCAAGGTAATCCTTTTCCACGATGAGGGTGAGTGTGCGATTGTTTGGATGGGTAATGGGGTAGGTAAGGCTGGTTTCTCGGGAGGATATCCACTGATGGAGATCGATCTTTTTTACGCGAATGACGATGTTGCCGTCCATGAAACTTACGGCGGATTCAGGGGTGATGGGCTCATCACAAGGTTGAAGTACAAACGAAATTTCGTCCTTGGCCAATGGTAGCGACAACGACAATACATCATCGTTGAGGAGGGACTTCAAATCATCGTTAGAGAGTCGGATGCGCAATGAATTTTCCGTAATGCGGATTTTCATGATGGGTTGCTGTTAATCCGATGGGGATGAGTGTAAATATTGCATTTATCGCCGCGAAGAAACCCAACCAAAGTGATACCCATGTCTTCGGCCAGATCTATGGCCAAGCTGGATGGGGCACCCACCGCGGCAATGAATCGGATGCCTGCCATGGCCGCTTTCTGGACCAACTCAAAGGAAATTCTTCCGCTCAATAAAAGGATGTGTTCGCTTAAGGGAATGGACGGTACTGTGGCTGCCGTTCTTGTTGTTATTTCAGGTTCTCCAAAAGTGACCTTTTGGAAAGTACTTTTTTTCAGAGTTGTGTTAAGTTTACAATTGGCGGACGATTCAATACTGTTGTTTGAAATAGGTACTTCAGGAAGTTCGCCTGTAGGGTTCAAAGGATCACCAGCATTCAGTTTATCAGAAAAAGGCAAGCCATTTTCTGTGTGCAACAAAAAATAACCGATTAATTTATCCAAAGCATTGTGTCTGCCCACATCTTCCGCGGAGAAAATCAAATTCCCCGATAAGTCAAACAACGCACAGCCATGAATGCCCCCGGTTTGCTGAAAGTTGGCTTGTTGCGCTCTCAAAGAATCGGGGAGGGAGTAAATCATGCTGGGCAGCACTTTCCAATGGGTTTTTGGCAGTTCAATTTGGCATTGCTGCTGTACGGCTTTCAATGAGGCCTTACCGCAAACACCACAGCTCGAAGTGGTATAAAAATGTCGTTCTATTTTGGAAAGGTCCAATGAAACATTGGGGTCGATTTCCAGACATATTCGATTTCCGTTTGGGTCGGTATTGGAATGGATGGTTTGGATATCGCTTCCATCCTGAATTATTCCTTCGGTGAATAAAAATCCTGCAGCGAGGTGGAAGTCATTGCCGGGGGTTCGCATCGTGATGGAGATGGATTTGGGCGCTGTTTGTCCACCAAAGATTAGCTGTATTTCCAGCGGCTCCTCCACCGACACAAAATCGGGTTCAAGGCGAGAAATTTGGCCTTGAAGTCGGTGAATCTCAGTGGGTGATATGCTGAATTTATCGGCCATGGGTTGTATCTGAGAGCTTGGGTGAGCGATGAAGGGCAATTGAATTCACGGTTGAATGTGGCGTTGACTCGAATGCATCGAAGATTGCTTAAAAATCAAAACTTCTCAGCGCTTCCAAGGTTGAACTATCCGTTGGCAAGATACAAGGATTGTTGGCTTCTACAAATTGCCGGAGCGATGAATTGGTCTGGGCAAATTCGGGGAGACCCATGAGGATGGGTTTGGGGTAGTACGCTACAAGCGGTTCGATGAATCCCGTGATGTGGTTTTGATAACAGCAAATACGCCCTTGGGTTTGTCCAACCGCCACCAATTTTCCCAATGCCTCTTCCGTCATGTTACGGTAATCGCAACCTATGATTAGGAGTCCGTCTGTGTTTGCATCGAACGGACTGTCCATCGGGCTGTCTAAAGTGTGAGATGGGCCATCGTGGTCGAGTTGCTGCTTACTGAGGGTCAAGGATGGGTTATCAGAACCGAGCGGCTGCTGTCCAGAGGCTAGGGACTGGCTGACTGAGACATAACTTAAATAAGAAAGGATGCCCGTCATTGGGCCTTTCTCACGGAATTCAGCACGGTCAAATACCGCAGTGATATTGGACTCGGCATGCTCATGGCCACGGAAAAGGCCCTGTTCTTCTCTAAAACTCACATAAACCGCATCACAAAATTTCAATAAAAGCTCGGCCATGTGCAAGTAGGCGGGTTTACCGTCAATTGTGATCAGCGATTTGTCGCTGCCCATCCGTCGGCTCTCGCCCCCTGCCAATACCAAGCCGTGAATCATCGATATTTTTCAGGTTGAGAATTATTTGGTGGCAGCGTCGGCTTTCGCCTTGGCTTGATTGATCATTTCGTCGGTTCGGTTTTTCGCGGCAAGTTCGACTTGGACGGCTTTGTCATTCACCGAAGATTCCCAATTATCGGCTTTTTGGTTTCCGCTCGACTCAGTTTGTTCTGCCAATTTATACCCTTCGGCCTTGGCTGCACTGGCTTTTTTCTCGGCTTCCTTCAGCAACTTGTCGGCGGCGGCTTTGGTCAATTTTTTCTGTATGGGATCTTTTACTGCCGTCACCAATGCGTCTGCTTCCTTTTTGGCTTTGTCCATGGCAAAGTCATAGGCTTTATCGGTCTCTACTCTTTGTTTCTGCGCCAATTCCTTGGATTCTGCGCGCATTTTATCGGCCTTTTCTTTTCCGTTGGTCCTCATCAGATCCGCTTTTTCTTTGGCTTGTTTTAAAATCTCGGCCACCTCTTTGTTTAGTATATCAAAGGCTTTGTCTTTCAATTGGGTTACCACGGGAGCCGCCGCCTCCTTCAATGCTCCTTTCCAACCCACGGTAAACTTGGGGTTTTTCATGTCCCCGGTGATTGTGTATGGCAACTTATGACCCTTGGCGGTCAGTGTTCCTCCCAAATGCAATTGTTTATTCAAATCCACAAATCCCCCTAATTTCATTTGTCCTTCCTTAGGCAAACCAAACGCAATAGAGTCTTTCAGTTTAAACTGCCCATTCTCTATGAGGAATCCGGCTTTCGTGGGTTTCAAGGCCAATTTGTCGTTGGAGCCCCATTGAAGCTGTTTGGCCGCCTCGCCCATCCACGAAGGAACATCCAAATTCCCACTAAATAAATTGAATAAGCCACCTGCGGTTAATGTACCCAAATCCATATCCATGTTGGGTTTTAACATCATCCCCATTTGCGTTTCGATATTTGCCAATCCCTGAATGCGGCCTACAATTGGGGCAAACTCCTTCACCAATGTAAGCGTCGTAGCCAAATTCGCTGGGTTTACATTCAAAATATTGAATCCCCCTTTTACCGTTGGTTTGCCACCCATCGGATAGGAATAATTCAAGGCCGACAACCCAACCCGTGCACCAAAAATTGAAGCGGCCAATGGATCCACCGTAATTTCACCATTTTTAACCAAAGCCTTGGCGATGGCCTGTTGCAAATCATAGTCCTCGTAAAGCAATTGTCCAACGTTGAGGTTAAACATCAAATCCAAATTTTCAGGGATTCGGGGGGCGGTGCTGGCCGAGCCTGAAACCGCTGATTCCCCGGCTGTCCCCGCCGTGCTGTTTTCAACGGTGGAGGGGGAGTTGGCTGAGGATGAGGCGGAAGTGGATGAGGTGCTAGATGAGGATGCGTTTGCATCTGTGGGGGTTGAAGTTGATGAAGATGAGATTGAAGTTGAGGCGGTGGCGGTTGTGGTGCTGGCCGACATCCAAGCCATCCACTCATTCAAGTTCATCCGGTTGCTGTTGATAACCAACTGACCTTGCAAAGTTTCATTGTTCAGATAATAGCCCAACATGTTTTGGAGTTTCCCGTTGATGTTCATGGCCGATTTTCCGAATTGCAGCTGGTTCACTGTAATGTTGAAATCGGAAGGACTCACACCCATGTCTAACTGCTGCAATTTTAATGGCAGTGTAGTAGGTGAGGTGTAGGCAATATTTTTCAGGGCGATACTGCCGCCGGCCTGTAAATCGTTGTATTGTTCTTTGGCAATGGCGCTGTAATGTCCATCAAAATTGAAATGTGCATCAACCTCTCCGGTAACCGAAGTGCCCGATTCTAGAGGCATCAATTGCTTCCATTTGTCTAAATGCAAATTGATATCCACTTTGCCGTTGGCGTATGGGTTGCTCACTGGCGTTTTCATGTCGAGTGCGATAGCGAGTTTGTCGCCACCGAGATTGGCACTGAAGGGCGCAATGACAATGTGGGTATTGTCGGGATTGCCATCGGTGTTATCCAACGTGAAATTGAGTTGGATGTTGCTGGCATTGGCTGGCATTGCCGGGTATTGGAAACCCGCGTCTTTTACATTGAGTGCCACATGGGTGGTGGGCATACGGTCGTCGTTCATGATGCCTTTCATCGTGAATTCAAGTCCCATCGACCCACTGGCTTTTACATTGGCAAAATTCTCGGTGTAGCAACCAGGGACCACACTCAAGAAGGATTTGAAATCGCTATTGGGTGTGCGCACATCGATGTCCATATCCATGTCGGTATCGCCCATTTTCACCCATCCTTTGGCGATCAGGGGCAAGTCATTGATTTGAAATTGGTTGTCGGCAAAGCCAAATTTCATCTGATTGAGGTCCATGTTGATGGCTGTTTCGCCGCTCAGTTTGGCTTTGGATAACAGCGTCATGCCCGCGAACGACATGCTGGCCCGGTCGATGCCAATTTCATTGTTCAAGGTAAAAATGGCGTCGGAAAAATCACCCTGACTCAGCAAGTTGGTGCCTTCGGTGGTGAGTTCAAGATCCATTGAATGATCCACGTAATGGATGCGGGTATTTTCGATGTTGAGTTCTTTGATTTTGAGCGACATCGGGGCGCTGCTGTCTGCGGGCGCTTCTGGAGTTATTGTGGTATCGGCGATGGCAATGTCGAAGTTGGCGGCCCCACTTTTGAAGAAAATTACATTGGCTCTGGCATCTTGCAGGTGAATTTTACGAATCACGATGTCGTTTCCGCTAAAAACCGAGGCGATATCAACCACCAATCGCAAATGGGGTGCATGGATGAGGGTGTCGTTGGCAAACGAGTCCTTGCCCACGATTCTGAGGTCGTTGATCCCCAAACTAAGATTGGGGAAATTGCGGATCAAACTCAGCGACAGGTCTGGATCAAAACTCACCGTGGCTTTAAGGTTTTTGTTGGCCGCGGTCTGCACGGCACTGACAATTTTCCCTCTGAAGGCAAAAGGCAGGATGAGCAAAAGGGCGATCAGTGAGCCCAACGAGATGCCGGTGATTTTGAGGACATTTTTCCAATTCATGCGCTTGACTAACGCAAAAATAAGACCGATGTTGGGAGAATCCGATGAGAATTCGGTTTAAGTCGTTTATAACTGAGTAAACACGGATAAGTCCGTGTTATTCGCATCATCAAATTATCCGTTTCTATCCGTATATAAACGTTTACTGACCGAATAGCCACGAATACCGAATTACTTTTGCTGCAAGAAACTGCGGACGCGCAAAGCCGCATTTTCTCGGATATCAAGGTAGAATAAGTTGATATCGCCCATGTGATAATTTTTATCGGTCCATAGCCAAGATCCACGGAAGCGGGGTTTGGTAACCCACAGTATCCCGCCATGTACTTGTGCATCACAGATTTGGGGCAGGGGCAGATGGAAAGGGCGCAGGACAGCTCCTTTTTGCAAACTTTTGGGGATATAGGATTCGTTGCGTTCCCAACTGATGGGGTTTACACAAACGGCTCTTGCCAATGCGAGTTCATAATACGGTGGGGTGTAACCTTTCTCATAGCTACTCCAACTGAGAAAGCAACCGGTTGATGAATCATGGGCACAAGGGGGAAGTCCGGGCAAGGAATCTTGTGGCACTGCCATGCCAGGGATATATGCCGCCACCAGTTGAGATTGTAGGGGTTTGTTTAAGACATAATCTTGGAGCAACCGTGCCGCGTGTATGGTGCCTTGACTGTGTGAGGCGATGATAAACGGACGACCTTGGTTCTGATTGTCGAGGAAATACTGAAAGGCTCTCGCCACATCGCCATAAGCAGTATCCAGGGCGGCTTTTTTGTCTTCAGGGTATTGCGTGAGAAATACGGAATAGTGGGCCTGACGGTATCGTGGGACATAGACTTTCCCTGCTAAATTGAAGGCAGATGCTTGAAACTGCGTTGCGCTGTTGTCGACGACATTATTTAGTTTGGCATCGCGCAAATCATGGTTCCAAGCGTATTGTGTCTTCGGCTTTTCTGTGTAGGTGGTAGGGTGGATAAAGAAAACATCGGCCTCTGCGCCATCTTGATCGTGATAATAACCGTGGGGGCACAAATCAGCAGGGTCGTCCTTGCTGGGAAGTGCACTCCAATTATCGGGATTGCTGTAACAGGGCCGAGGCGGGGTGGGCGATTGACTAAAGCGAGTGGGAATGAGGTAGTGTTGAGATATTACAGTATTTGGCAGCAAAACGGCGAAAAAATTGACCATGAGCAGTTTCACAAAATACATTTTCATGGATGATTGAGCCGGTCGATAGTCTGTCAATTGTAGCAAAGATATTTTTTTCACGATGAGCCGTGGATTATGGTAGTTAAACGTTTTTCTTTCTATATTCGTTCAAAAATAACAGTATGTATACAGGTTTGGTTCATTTGCACAATACGTTGCGTTGGGTAATCTTAATTACCTTGGTTTGGTCTTTATTGAATGCTTTCAAAGGAAAAAATGGAAAAGAAACGCTAATCATGATGATTTCTTCTCACGTGATGCTGTTAATCGGACTTATCCAATGGTTTGGTGGCGAATGGGGCCTAAAGCAAATCAAAAATCTGGGCATGGGTGAAGCCATGAAAAATGCGGCCGTGCGTTTTTTTGCGGTTGAACATGCGTTGATGATGATCATTGCCATTGCCCTAATCACGGTGGCACATCGTTCTGCGAAAGCTGGAAAAGCCAACACCAAATGGTTATTGTTGTCGGCGTTGGCCATCATTTTGTTGATGATGCCAGGACCTTGGAAATCCGATGTTGCCCTGCAGCGCGGTCTTTTCCCCGGGATGTAAACAGCCACACTGAAAATATTGCACAAATTGTCGGTTGCGATAATTTGGCAACATTTTTGATTCGACCCGATTCATGAAACCTTCATTGAAATTTTCTGTTGTTCTGGTGGCAGCGATGCTGATTTGCTCCATGAGTTTCGGTTACTTGGGCGCTTGGTTGTACAACACCCATTGGTTTGGTAGGCCCTCGAGTCAATTGCAAGTGGCATCCAATATCACCACTGCTCCGGCTCAAGCCATTTCATTGAATGCTGCCACGCCCTCGGGGTTTGAGCAGGCCTCCGCCAGTGCTACCCCAGCGGTGGTGTTCATCAAAACCATCAGCACCGTTCAATATGAAAGTCCTTTCAGTGGGCTTTTTTGGGATTTTGATCCTTTTGGATCGCGCGGTCAAGCTGCCAGTACAGGCTCGGGAGTGATCGTAAGTAAAGACGGATACATCGTTACCAACAACCACGTAATTCAAGGGGCCGACAAAATCACGGTTGTACTCAACAAGCCAAAAACAGAGTATACCGCCCGTGTAGTGGGTACCGACCCAAGTTCGGATTTGGCCGTGTTGAAAATTGAGGCGTCTGAGTTGCCCGCGATTTCATTTGCCAACTCCGATTTGGTGAAAGTGGGCGAGTGGGTATTGGCTGTGGGAAATCCCTTCAACCTAACAAGTACGGTAACGGCCGGGATTGTGAGTGCCAAAGGCAGAAACATCAACATCGTGAAAAACCAATTTCCCATTGAGAGTTTCATTCAAACCGACGCCGCTATTAACCCCGGAAACTCAGGCGGTGCCTTGGTGAATTTGCGCGGTGAACTGGTGGGTATCAATACCGCCATTCAGAGTAATACCGGAAGCTACTCGGGGTATGGTTTTGCCATTCCTGCAAACATCGTCATGAAAGTGGTTTCAGACCTAATGGACAATGGGGTGGTGTTGCGTGCCTTTTCGGGTATGACGGTGGGTGAATTGACTTCTGAAGAAATGAAGCGATTTGCCTTGAACAGTGATGCAGTAAAAGTGATAGAGATCCTCGAAGACGGTCCCGCCCAAAAATCGGGTTTGCAAGTGGGCGATGTGATTACCTACGTTGGCGGTTTGCCGGTAGATGGAAAGCCCATGTTCGATGAACATTTGGCCTACAAACGTCCTGGACAGTCGTTGGATTTAAAGGTGCTAAGAGCGGGTAAGGAACTGAGTGTGCAGTTGTCGCTGATTGGAAAAACCGAAAACCAAGCTTTGATCATGAAAGGTGCGGTAAACAGCAAATTGTTGGGCGCGGATTTTCAGCCACTCAATGTCACCGATAAACAGAAGTTGGGACTCACCACCGGTGTTCGCCTCATCAACATTCAACGGGGAAAAACCATTGCCCAAATGGGGCTGGGTGAAGGGTTTGTGGTGGTGAAATTCAACGGCAAAACTTACAGCGAGCCTGAGGATTTGATTTCTGCCATGGAAGGCGCCAGGGGCCGCATCGAGATTGCCGGTAAAGACCGAAACGGGAACAATCAGAGTTTTAGTTTTTACAGCTATTGACTTTGCCGGTATCTTTGTGCTATGATACCCGCTATTCCCAAACTGAAATACACCAATACCAATCGCTTTTTTGTGATGGCCGGACCTTGCGCCATTGAAGGGCGCGATATGGCGTTTACCATCGCAGAGCATTTGGTGAGAGTGAGTGAATCGTTGCAACTGCCTTTGATTTTCAAGGGGAGTTATCGCAAGGCCAATCGGTCTCGCATTGATTCTTTCACTGGGATTGGCGACGAAGCGGCGCTAAAGATTTTGGCTGAGGTGGGTGCGCATTTCGATATCCCTACGGTGACCGATATTCACGAGTCGCACGAAGCCGCCATGGCCGCTGCTTATGTAGACGTTTTGCAGATTCCGGCATTCTTGTTCCGCCAAACTGAATTGTTGGTGGCGGCGGCGCAAACCGGGAAGTGGGTTAACATTAAAAAAGGACAGTTTGCGGGCTCGGATGCCATGAAACATGCCCAACAGAAATGCATTGATAGCGGCAATGATCGATTAATCATGACCGATCGCGGAAATATGTTTGGCTACGGCGATATGGTGGTGGATTTTCGCAACATCCCCGAGATGCAAAAGTTTGGGGCGCCTGTGGTTATGGACATTACCCACAGTTTGCAACAACCCAATCAAAGTTCTGGGGTTACTGGCGGAAAGCCTGAACTCATAGAAACCATTGCCAAAGCGGCGGTGGCAGTGGGTTGTGATGGATTGTTCATTGAGACACACCCCAACCCATCAGTGGCGAAGAGCGATGGAGCCAATATGTTGCCCATGGACCAATTTGTGGGGTTGATGCAAAAGTTGATTCGCGTTCGCGAGTCGATTTTGTAATTGACGCCTAAAATTTATAACCACAAAAAGAAAGGGCGAGATATTCATCTCGCCCTTTCTTTTATGACCAATTTGTTAGTGATTATTTCTTTTTCTTCTTATCCTCGGGCTTGTCCGCAGGCGCGGCACCATCGGTGGCAGGCGCGGAGGCATCACCTTCTACGGCGTCACCTTCAGCGGGTTTTTTACTTGGCGTTGGCTTGGGTGCGCGAACAGGTCTGGGTTTCTTAGGAGCCTTCTTGGGAATCAAGATGTACTCGGTATCGGTGATGTAAGATTCTGTCTTGAACACCTTGAAGAAGCTCTTGCCCAAAGTTGGCTGATCTACTTTGTCGGTAATCTGGAACGTTACGTTGTCGATCACAAATCCGTTGATCTCCAATTTGGTAATCATGAATTTGTTGCTTGGCAATTTTAATTTGCCCGCTTTTAATTTTTCACCTTCCAAGAAGTCTTTCTTGCTAATCAACTTAGACTTGAACCAAGAAGCCGCTAATTCCAACGGAACGGCGGTGTATTTTCCATCGAAATCGAAAGCGAAAGCCGTAGGTTCTTTGTCCAAAACCATCAAGTTGATGGTGGGTTTTCCTGCGTTGTTGCCCAACTTCGCGCGAACTGCGTAAGAAATATCCAAGCCAGCACCAGCCACTGGCGCTTCGGCCGCTTTCTTCGCCTTTTCTATACTGTCTTTTTCTTGTTTGCCAATGTTGGTGTTGTTGATGTCTACGTCTTGGTTCACCACCGCACGCGAAATCTGTCCTTCGAATCCAAAACGAACCGTGGTTCTACGGTTTTGCTGGTGTTGGAATTCATCACAAGGAACATAAGCAGTATCGTTGATGAATTTGATTTCTGATGGTTTGTAGCGCTCGTAGTATGAACGGGTTACATTTCCAGTTGCGTCTTTCTCAACCACCATCTTTTTGGTCTTGTTCTGGATGAAAGGCGTGAAACCGGTTACTTTACCATCTTCACACTTACAATCGTTGATTAACTGGGTTTCACCATAACCGCGGGCCACAATGCGGGCAGAGTCAATCTTCCAGGTCTTCATCAAGTAGGTACGGGCACTATCGGCACGACGTTGAGCCAACTTCACGTTGTAATCGTAGCTCGAACGACAGTCGGTGTGTGACCCCAATTCCACAATCAGTTTGGGGTAACGTATCAACACGGTCTGTGCGAAAGTATCCAGGATGCGTGCTGCATCAGGTCGGATAAAGGCTTTGTCCAAATCGTAGAAGATGGGCAATGTAATTACTTTCTCCAATGGGTTCTCCAAACAGAAATCTTGAACCAATTCCGTGCTCAAACGGATTCCGTAGGTAGTTCTGCTTTCGGGCTCTGCTTCGAAGTAGTATTTTTCAGGATACTTGGCGAAAATCTCATAATTGGTTTTTTCACGCAATTTGGCGGTGTAAACCCCTTGCTCATCCGTTTTCAATACCATTTTGGTCGTGTCGCGGTCGTTGCTCAACACAACAGTAGCACCTGCCAAAGGCTTTTTGGTGTTACAATCAGTGATGGTACCACGGATGGTGATGATAATGGGGGTGATATCGAATGAGTAGATATCGTCGTTGTTTTTGCGGTCGCCGCGGTTCGATGAGAAGAACCCTTTGGTGGCATCGCCTTCCAAGAAAGTAATACCAAAATCGTCTCCTCCTGAGTTGATGGGCTCACGCAAGTTTTCACGCTCTCTCCAAACACCTATTTCCTCTGTGGGCTCGGCATTGTTGATGTCCAAACCACCCAATGAAGGCCATCCATCTGAAGAGAAGTACAGTTTGTTGTCGTGCTTGTTGAAATAAGGGTAATACTCGTTGCCTTTGGTGTTAATGTCAGGACCCAAGTTGATGGGGTTGCCCCAAGACTTAGAGCGTTTGCTGTAGTTTACCGCCCAAATATCAAATCCACCCAAACCACTTTCGCGGTTTGATGAAAAGTACAACGTTTTGCCATCAGGGCTCAGCGCAGGGTGTCCGTACGTGTGCGCAGTATCTTCTTTGCAGAAGTCTAAAGCATCACCCATGACCCAATCCGGACCCATTTTTTTCAATTCGTAAATGGCACATTTGTTTGATTTGTCTTTTTCACGATGACCGCATTGGGTAACGTACATGGTGCTGTATCGGCTGTCGAAAGTCATTGGACCATCGTTGGCTTTGGTGCTGATTTTATCCGTTTTGTCCTTATACAATGGCTTGCCCCATTTCTCTTTTCCTTTTTTGCCGGTCTTTTCTAAAGACCAAATGTCTGTCCATGTTTCCATGGTGCCTTCGTACAAACGCTTACTGTTTCCGCCTTCACGATCCGAAACAAAGAACAATACATCATCTTTTTTGCCTGCAATCATTGGAGCCCAGTCGTTGGATTTGGTGTTGGCCACTTTGAAATTCTCCACTTCATACTGAGAACTATCAGGGGTCCACATCAGCGCCAATTCACAGCCTTGCTTGCGGTATTCTGCCATGGTGTCGCCGGGGACTTCCGCCAAGTACATGTCGTAAGCGTCCAGTGCCTCACGGTACATTTCCATTTTCTTCAACATGTTGGCGCGCATCAACAATGCCTTGGTGTTTTTTGGGTCCTTTTTCAAGGCTTTATCGTAAAGACGGGCCGCTTTGTCATACTCGTCCGACAGGCGATAAGCTTCCGCTGCCAAGAAAATGGCTTCTTCTTTGAGTTTCTTGTCTTTGGTGGTTTTTGAAAACTCTTCAAACAATAAGGCTGACTGACGGTAGTAGCCTTGGTCGAACAGTTTTTTAGGCTCTTCAAATTTCACTTTACAGCTGCTGCTGATCACGGCGACGCTCAAAAGCAAAAAGCCCAAAAGGGTAGAATATCGGTTGCGCATTCGGGAATTTTTGTGATTCATAGATTGGTTTTGGTTCAAACGCAATTCGTTTAAGATGCTAAATAATGAATTTCGGGGCAAACATCAAAGGAATTGCCCAAAAATAACCAAGGTTTCATGGGTGTTTGTCATTATTGTAGCAGTCTTCGTAGTCTGATTTGGGTCGATAAATTGACGGTAGAATCTATGGTTTG
>VGFS01000031.1 GCA_016868785.1 Bacteroidota bacterium | reverse complement strand
AGGTTTTCTGCCGCGGCCGGACCGCCAATCCAGTTGAAAATTTGTCCGCCACGGTTGTTCAATACCACCACCGTGAAATTCTTGGGCAATTGGGCTGTCCACAAAGCATGCGCATCGTAAATTGCGGAGATATCGCCCACTAAAGCCACGCAGTGAATCTCGGGATTGGCCAATGCAAAACCAACCGCCGTACTCAATGAACCATCAATGCCCGATGTGCCTCGGTTGGCGTATAAAGTGGCCCGGGAACTGCCCGACCATGAAGCGTATCGCACCGACATAGAATTGCCCAGCTGAATCACAAATCGTGCGTCGCAGTCCGACAGTAACTGTTTCACCACGGCAAATTCTCGTTGATACAGCTCGCTGATGCAGCTTGGGAGTCCATCGCCAATAGATAACAGCGTTTGCGCCATCCAATCTTGCCATTGTTGGAGGTACTGCACTTCGATTTCTGTGGCAGTAAGCACCTGGTCCAAGGCAAAAAGCGCATCCACTTCATGGTGTTGAACGTGTTGCGGCTGGGTATGGAAGGGGTCGCCCACGGGTGCTTGCAGAGGCGAAATGTGGATGTGTTTTTGGGGTTTGTTGGCTTTGAGCCATTGTTTGAGCGGCTTCGATACCACGCCCATGCCGAGGGTGATGAGGATGTCGGGTTGCAAAGCGCTGTCGGGCGGCGTGTCTGTGAGCAGGCAAAGATCCCAGCGTTTCAGTCCATGTGGGTGTTGCTGCGAAGTGATATCACATAGAATCGGTAGCTTGTGCTGGAGTGATTCCAGGGCCATCGAGAGTTCGGGCTGGGGGTGATGCATGCCCACCACAATCAAGATGCGGGGTTGTTGGGCGCTGGTATGGCTAAGCCATTGTGCAGGCAAGTGTTGGTCAACGGCTGGGGGCGATGGATGGTGGAGGAGGAAGGGTTTTGTTGGGGCGATGAACTGAAAGGGTTTGTCGACGTCTGTGTAGATGGGGTCGCGCAGGGGTAGGTTGATATGCACGGGGCCTGGCACGGGGTAAAGGGTTTGTGCGATGGCTTGCTGCACGGTGGTTTGTAGCGATAAAAGGGCAGAGGGCAGGTCTTGGGTTTCGGCGATGACTGGGAGGGTGAAATTGCCTTGGGTATGGGGATGGAAAAGGTTGTCTTGGTGGATCGTTTGTCCGTCCCACTGATCAATCAGTTCTGGCGGTCGGTCGGCGGTGATGAGCAGCAGCGGGATGCGTTGATAAAAGGCTTCACAGACTGCGGGGTATAGGTTGGCGGCGGCTGTACCGGAGGTACAGATTACCCCTACGGGGTAACGCGTGCCCTGGGCTGCGCCCAGGGCCGCGAACGCCGCCACCCGCTCATCGGGAAAACTGTGCAAATCAAACCCGCCATGCTTTACCATTGAAGCCACCAACGGCGCGTTGCGCGATCCCGGACTCACCATCCACCGGGTTACCCCTGCATTGACCAACAATCCCACCAAAAAATCTAGCTGGATCTTGCTGCTGGCCTGTTGGTTGTCTGGAATCTGGAATTCTGCCTCGCTCATGGTGATTATCAATGGAACAATGAAAAGGGGAATTTGTCTGTTCGTATCAACTAAGATTGAAAAAATGGGTTGTTGGCTTTTTCAAAGTCCACCCGGGTGCTGGGACCGTGACCGCTGTGCAGCACGAAATGATCGGGCAAACTGAAAATCTGCGCCTCGATGTTTTGCAACAACTGCTCGTGGTTGCCGCCTGGCAAATCGGTCCTGCCAATGCTGCCCCGAAAAACGGTATCGCCCACAATCGCTTGAGACCCCGCCTCGTCAGCAAAGATAACATGTCCGGGCGCATGCCCCGGCACAAATCGTACCTGCAACTCACAGGCCCCAATGGCAATGGTGTCGCCGTGAGCCAAATCCACCGTTGGCAGGGGCGAGGGCGTGTATTTGAGGTTCCACAAGGCCGCCATGGACTCGGACCGATCGATCATGACAACATCGGCCGGATGCAAATAATAGGGCAAATCGTAGACTTGCTTCACCCACCAATTGCCGAAAATATGGTCGATATGGGCGTGTGTACCCAGCAAATGCGTGGGTTTTAGGTGGTTTGATTCGATGAAGTCTTGCAACTGCTTGTGCTCTGAAGAGTCGTACATTCCGGCATCCACAATGGCGCAGGCCAACGTTTGTTCGCACCAGATCAAATACGTGTTTTCTTGGAGGGGGTTGAAGCAAAACGACTGCAATCTCATGATGCAAAGGTAGGGTTGTTTGGGCTGTTTTTGGGCTGCAGGGCGATGCGCCTCGGATATAAAAAAAGGCGGACCTGCGGTCTGCCTTTTTTGTGGTTATCAGAACAACGGTGGCTCAGAACCCTTGTTCCAGGAATGTGTGCTTACAAGTGGATACACTCGCCGTAGGCCTGGGCCACAGCTTCCATCACCGCTTCGCTCATGGTAGGGTGTGGGTGTACGCTCTTCAAAATCTCCAAACCAGTGGTCTCCAAGTTGCGGGCAACCACCGCTTCAATGATCATGTCGGTAACGCCTTCACCAACCATGTGACAGCCCAACCACTCACCGTATTTCTTGTCGAAGATAACCTTCACGAAACCGTCTTTGTGTCCGCCCGCCGATGCTTTTCCGCTGGCAGAGAATGGGAATTTGCCCACCATGATGTCGTACCCTTTTTCTTTGGCTTGTGCTTCGGTGTAACCCACACTGGCCACTTCGGGGTGGGTGTAGGTACAGCCGGGGATGTTGCCATAGTTCAATGGGGCGGGGTGGTGTCCGCAGATTGCTTCAACGCAGATGATGCCTTCCGCACTGGCTACGTGGGCCAACGCTGGACCTGGAACGATATCGCCGATGGCATAAACGCCGGGGGCTGAGGTGCGGTAGAAATCGTCTACAATCACTTTTCCTTTGTCGGCTTTGATGCCCATTTCTTCCAAGCCCAAATTTTCGAGATTGGTTTGAACACCGGCAGCGCTCAATACGATATCAGATTCCATGGTTACTTCACCATTTTTGGTTTTTACGGTAACGATGCAACGGTCTTTTTTGATGTCGACCTTTTCTACACTGCTCTCGGTCAAAATTTCGATGCCGCGCTTTTTATAGACCATGGCCATGGCTTTGCTCACCTCTTCATCTTCGATGGGGAGGATGCGCGACATGAATTCAACGATGGTTACTTTGGTGCCGATGCTGGCGTAGAAGTAAGCGAACTCCATGCCGATGGCGCCAGAACCGATGATGATCATTTCTTTGGGCTGTTTGGGAAGCACCATGGCTTCGCGGTAGCCGACCACGTGTTTGCCATCGATTTTGATGTTTGGCAATTCACGACTGCGTGCGCCGGTGGCCAAGATGGTGTGGTCTGCCTCAACGATTTGGGCTTTGCCATCTTCTCCGGTTACGGAGATTTTGCCTTTGCCAGCCAATTTGGCGGCACCTTTGATGACTTCAATTTTGTTTTTCTTCATCAAGAAAGCGATACCCTTGCTCATGCCTTCGGCCACTCCGCGAGAGCGCTTCACCATGCCTTCGAAATCGGCTTTGTGGTCTTTTACGGTAATTCCGTAATCGGCCGCGTGGTTGATGTAGTCGAACACCTGCGCACTTTTCAGCAACGCTTTGGTGGGGATACAACCCCAGTTCAAACATACACCGCCTAAATCGGCTTTTTCAATGATGGCAACTTTCTTGCCCAACTGGGCGGCGCGAATGGCGGCCACATAACCTCCAGGACCGCTACCGATGACTGCAATATCGAATTTCATGAATAGAAGTTTCTTTAATTGTGGTGCGAAGATAATGGATTCCTATGAATCAGACTTTAAACTCGCTGGTTGTGTGGAAAGTAATGTTGGGGTATTTTTCTTCGGCCATGCGCAAAATGAAGGCGGTTTCGGCCAAAAATACGGGCTGCTGGTCTTTGTCGTAGGCAATGTTGGTTTGTCTGTACTTCATAAAGTCTTTCAAATCGACCTCTTCGCCACTCATCCAACAGGCTTTGTGGATGCTGCGGGGCTCAAACCTACATTTTGCACCGTATTCGTGTTCTAGGCGGTATTGAAGCACTTCAAACTGCAGTTCACCCACCGTGCCCACAAATTTTCGGTTCCCCAATTCTTGCACAAACAATGAAGCCAATCCTTCGTCGGTGAGCTGCTGAATGCCCTTTTCCAACTGTTTGCTTTTCATGGGGTCTGTGTTGATGAGTTCCTTGAAAATTTCAGGAGAGAAGCTGGGGATGCCTTTGAACAGAAAGCTTTCGCCTTCGGTGAGGGTATCGCCAATTTTGAAGTTGCCGGTATCGTACAATCCCACTACATCGCCAGGGTAAGCATCGTCCATCACCTCTTTGGATTGGGCCAAGAACATGTAGGGGTTGGCGAATTTTAGTTGCTTTTCCAAGCGCACGTGTTTGAAGTTTTTGTTGCGCTCGAATTTGCCAGAACACACCCGCAAAAAGGCAATGCGATCGCGGTGTTTGGGGTCGAGGTTGGCGTGAATTTTGAAAACGAACCCCGAGAATTTGGCTTCGTTGGGTTCCACTTCGCGTTTGGTGGTGGCGCGTGGGAGCGGGTTGGGGGCTACTTCGATGAAAGTATCGAGGAGTTCTTGTATCCCAAAGCTGTTGAGGGCCGATCCAAAGAAAACGGGGGCCGTGTTGGCGCTGAGGTAGTCGTTGTGCGACAGTTCACCGTACACGCCATCGATCAATTCTACATCGTCGCGCAGCTTGCTGGCGTCTTTCGCATTGAGTATCGCATCGATTTGGGGGTCTGAAAGGCCATTGATTTTTACCACATCGTCGGCCACTTTGGTTTTGCTGCTTTCAAACAGGTTGAGCGATTGATTGTGCAGCAGGTAAACGCCTTTGAAGTCTTTTCCTCCGTTGATGGGCCAGCTCATGGGATGCACGCCGATGTTGAGTTTGGCTTCGAGTTCTTCGAGCAGGTCGAACGGATCTTTTCCATCGCGGTCCATTTTGTTGACGAAGATGATGACGGGGGTGTTTCTCATGCGACAGACTTCCATGAGTCGTTCGGTTTGTTCTTCCACCCCTTTTACGCAGTCCACCACCAGGATTACACTGTCAACGGCGGTGAGTGTTCGGTAGGTATCTTCTGCGAAGTCTTTGTGTCCGGGCGTATCCAAGATGTTGACCCACTTTTCTTTGTAGTGAAAGGTCATCACCGAGGTGGCCACCGAGATGCCTCGTTGCTTTTCAATTTCCATGAAATCGGAGGTGGTGGCTTTGTTGATTTTGTTGTTTTTGACAGCCCCGGCGGTTTGGATTTGTCCTCCAAAGAGCAGGAATTTCTCTGTGAGGGTGGTTTTTCCGGCATCGGGGTGGGCGATGATGGCGAAAGTTTTTCGTTTGGCGATTTCGGATTCGAACATGAACTAGGGAAAGTGCAAATTTAGGGGTTTTTTGCGAGGGGGGGATGCCCCGCATCTTCTGGGTTTTTGCGGAATTCACAAAAACAAAATCCACGTAGATAGGGAGTTGTGAAATATTATGCCGAAATTCGCGGACTTTTTAACAGATAAATGTCTACACCCATCAGAAATATCGCCATCATTGCGCACGTTGACCATGGTAAAACCACCTTGGTTGACAAAATGTTGCACCAAGCTCGTTTGTTCCGTGAAAACCAAGAAATTGGGGAGTTGATCCTCGATAACAACGACTTGGAACGCGAACGAGGCATTACCATTTTGGCCAAAAACGTGAGCGTACAATGGAAAGGTACCAAAATCAACATCATCGATACCCCCGGTCACGCCGATTTTGGTGGAGAAGTGGAGCGAGTGTTGAACATGGCCGATGGTGTATTGTTGCTGGTGGATGCGTTTGAAGGTCCCATGCCCCAAACCCGTTTCGTGTTGCAAAAAGCCCTTTCTTTGGGCAAGAAAGCCATCGTGGTGATTAACAAAGTGGATAAGCCCAACTGCGATCCCGACAAAACCCACGACGATATTTTTGATTTATTTTTCAACTTGGGAGCCAATGAAGATCAGCTCGACTTTACCACCGTGTTCGGTTCAGGTAAAAACGGTTGGTTCGGTCCCGATTACAAAAACCCAACGGCCGATTTGACTTTCTTGATGGATACCATCTTGGAAGTGGTGTCTGCGCCCATCGTGCGTGAAGGAACACCCCAATTGCAAATCACCAGCTTGGATTACAGCAACTATACCGGAAGGATTGCTATAGGACGTTTGAACCGCGGTGGTTTGAAGGAAAATATGCCTGTTTCTTTGGTGAAGCGCGATGGCAAAATTGAGAAGTCTCGCGTAAAAGAATTGTTCATTTTCGATGGATTGGGTCGCAGAAAAGTGGAATCGGTAGAATGTGGCGATATCTGCGCCATCACCGGCATCGAGAATTTTGAAATTGGGGATACCATCGCTGATTTCGAAACGCCAGAGGCCATGCCTTCCATGAAAATCGATGAGCCAACCATGAGCATGTTGTTTACCATCAACAACAGTCCATTCTTTGGAAAAGAAGGCAAATTCGTAACCAGCCAAAAAATCAAAGAGCGTTTGATGAAAGAAACTGAGAAAAATTTGGCCTTGCGCGTGCAAGAAACCAACTCGGCCGATCAGTGGTTGGTCTTTGGTCGCGGTATCCTTCACTTGGGTGTATTGGTGGAAACCATGCGCAGAGAGGGTTATGAATTGCAATTGGGTCAGCCCCGCGTAATCCTGAAGGAAATCGATGGGAAAACCTTCGAGCCCATTGAAGTTCTTACGGTAGATGTGCCTGAGGAGCATAGCGGAAAAGTGATTGAATATGCAAGTCAGCGCAAAGGCGAAATGACCAGCATGATGCCCAAAGGCGATATGGTTCGTTTGGAATTCGATATTCCATCGCGCGGACTGATTGGTTTGAGAAACAATTTGTTGACGGCTACGCAAGGGGAAGCCATCATGGCCCACCGTTTGAAAGAGTACGAGCCCTGGAAAGGTCCCATGCCGATGCGTATCAACGGGGTGTTGATCAGCAAAGAAAAAGGCATCGCCACGCCTTACAGTATGGATAAGTTGAAAGACCGCGGTACGTTCTTCATTCACCCAGGGGTGGATGTGTACACCGGACAAATCATGGGTGAGCACATCAAGCCAGGTGATTTGGTGGTGAACTTGTGTACGGCCAAGCAAATGACCAACTTCCGTGCAGCGGGGAAAGACGATAACACAGTTTTGGCGCCACCGAAAGAGTTTTCATTGGAAGAAGCCATGGAATACATTCAAGAGGATGAATACGTAGAAGTTACTCCAGAGAACATCCGTTTGCGGAAGATTTTCTTGGATGAGAACGAACGCAAACGCGCCTCTTCGAAAATGGGCTTGGAAGGCTAAGGTTTTCGGCATTAATTTGCCTGGGTTATGCGCATTATTAAAGAGTTTCAAGAATTCGTCAACCGAGGAAATGTGGTGGATTTGGCTGTGGCCGTGATCATCGGTACCGCGTTTCAAAACATTGTCAATAGCCTGGTGAATGACCTCATCATGCCGCTAATCGCATTGGTCGGGGGCTGGACAAAGCTCGATGATTTGCGTTTTGGCCCCTTCAATTATGGCAAGTTGATTGCCAACGTGTTGCACTTTTTTATTGTGGCCTTTGTCCTATTTCTGGTGGTGAAAGCCATGAACAAGGCTAAACGCATTATGGTGCAGGACGACGAAGAAACCCCACCCACAGTCTAACTGTTCAATTTCTTTTACAATGTGCAGGCAGCCGAACAACTCTTGCAATCGATGGGGTGATTCTGCTTATGTCGATGCGATATTTGCCCTTGTAATGCGGCTGGTTTTATTCCTCGTGGTGTTTGGTATGGCTTTGCCAATGCAAGTCTTCGCTGTTGGTGGGGACGCAGACCCCGTGAAGTTTCAGTATCACCGCGACTCCAATTCTCACCGCATTCTCACCTATGGGGCTGATTTTGGCTCTACGGTGTCGTTCTCCGGCTCCTCGCCTAATTGGTCGAGCGGGGGCTTCAACATCATCACGGCCAACGGATTCATGAGTGCTTTTGCGCAGGTAAAGCGACCCAATACCAGTTTTGATAACATTTTTAAAGTGAATTTGGGGGTGGTTTCGGCGAGGCAGTACGACAATTTTGGGGTTAAGTATCGCGTCAATAAAAAGAATATTGACAACGTGTTTTTGGATAGTAAATTGGGGCATACGGTATCGGCCCAGCCGGGGATGTCGATTTTTGGCGGGTTGAACTTCCAAACCCAAATGTTGCCGGGTTACAGGTATACGCGGAATTTGATTGGTAGAGAGGTTGGGACCTTGAATTCTAGTTTTTTGAGTCAGGGACAAACGCAATTCGCTTTAGGGATGGAGTACAAGCCCTTGCCTACATTTTTTGTGCGGATGGGATATGTTACATTGAAGCAAACGTATGTGTTGAATCAGTTGTTGTACGAGATTCGGAAGGAGGAGGTCATAGCGCGCGTTCCCAAGGGGAAGTTTTTGGACAACCAGATGGGGGTGCAAATTCAGATGGGGGTGCAGCGGGAGTTGGGCACGAAGAAGAAGGTGACCATGAAGTTTAACTATTTGGGTTTTGCGCCTTATGTAGCGGAGGAGGCCAGTTTGGATTCGCGCATTGATTTCGCGCTGGTGGCGAAGATTTTCAAGTATGTAAACATCAACTACACGTTGATTTCGATTTACGACAAGGATTTGGTGAAGCCGGGGGCCAGTGCTTGGCAGAACAGCTGGATTTTTGGGCTGGGATATTCCTTTAAATTATAGGGTAGGCGTTGGTATTTGGCCGGCGTTTTGAAACAATTGCATCAATTTTTGGGCATTCCTGGCATTATTAAAGGTGTGCGACAGGTGCTGTTCGCGGGCTTGAATCTGTGCTGATTCGAATGATTCCAAGAAGCATTGTTTGATGATGTGGGCCATGGCTTTGGGGTCGTCGGAAACCCCACAAAGCGATTCCAGTTGTGTTTCTTCCACCATGGGGGTATTGGCCACGACGTGTCGGCCGCGATAGAGTGCGTTGAGCAGTTTGAGTTTGATGCCGGTAGATTGGAAGGTGACCAGGGTATTGACGTGGGCATTGCGCACTAGGTCGAAAATTTCTTCGGCGGTGAGGTTGGCTTTGATTTGGATGTGTGGGTATTTGGCGGCGGCATTTTGCAGGGTGGCGGAGGGGTTGGATCCGGCCACGATGCAGGGTTGAGAGAGTAGGGGGAAGACTTCGTTGACCAGGTAGATGGCGGCTCGGTCGTTTTCGGGGATGGACAGGTTGCCGTGGTATAGGACGTAGTTGCCTTTGCCGGGGAGCGACATCACCTGAGAGTTGGAGTGAAATGCGGGGATGTAGTTGGATTTGCCGTAGGTTTTCTGAAAGTAGGCAGTTTCCATGGGCGATATGGCGGCAATGGCGTGGGCTTGTTTCAGGATGGGTTCGTATTGCCGTAGTCGTTTTGATTCCAAGAAGAAAAACTTCTGCTTGATCCAGCGCCGCTCGGCTTCGCCGAGCGCGCGGTAGTAGTTGTGCTCCACATTGTGGGCACGAACCACCATAGTGCGGTCCTTCAACTCAGGTCGGTTCAAATAGGCCGTAGTATGCAGTCCTTCAAACAAAATCGGGTGTTTATCGAGCAGTAAATTGCGCAGGAGTTGCTCGCTGTTGCGGGTGGTTACCACGTAGGGCATCGATCCGAAGAACGGATTTACCCCACGCCGGCGGTAGTAGTAATGGGTTTTTTCTGTCAATGTTTCCAACGCCGGCGCAGGCATTTTGCCTTTGTAGAGAAAAACGTGGAGGGTGATTTTGATGCCCAAATTGTGCAGACTCCGAATCTTGTGAAAAATATCGGTGGCCCCACCATAATCTGGAGGGTAGGGTAGGTCGAAGGCGATGATATGGATATGGGAAATGTTCACGGGGGAAATTGGGTGCTCGGATTGCTCTATCACAGGGTTCAATAGGGTTTTCACTCAAGGCGTGGTTATAGACTGAGAGGGTTCAAGTTCAAATAGGTTTTGGTAGATGTTAAGCAGCTGGGGCACTTCATTTTTCCACTGCCAATGGGCGGCGGCTGCTTCGCAGGCCGCCTTCATCGCACCGTACAATTGGGCATCGCCCAGCAAAGCACCGGCCCCAGAAACAATAGCCTCTACAGTGGGCTCCGTGGGATGTCCCACTTGGAATTCTGCCAATAATTTCGTATATTCAGGGTAAGGGTTCACCAAACTGGGCAAATGCGCCAGGGTGTAATCGAAGAATTTGTTGTTGAGCGACAAGTAATAACTGAGTCCCACGTTCTCACTCACGTTGAAGCCCAGGTAAGCCATAGGTGTTAGCATTAGCAACTGCTGCGGCGGAATCATCCCCAAAAAATGTACTTTGTGGGTTAAATTGGCTTGGGCAACTTGCTCTCGCAAAGCCTTGCTCAAATCGCCTTCTCCGGCCAAAACCAATTCGCAAGGAATCGATTTCATGGCTTCTATCAAAACCTCTAAGCCCCGACCTTCATTCAACGCCCCCTGGTAGAGCATGAATTGTTTGGTGCGCAACCACTCAAAAGGATTGTCTATTGGTTTGTTTTGCGACTCGCCGCCGGCTTCCGTGTAAACCGCTTGATCTGCTCCCGCTGTAACTGCGTCATGGGCTTCCAAATCGCGTCCCGGCCGACCCTCGGGCATGTTTCTCACAACCCACACCCGTTTTCCGTAGAGGTCCTCGAAATATTGCGCGATGGCAGGTCCAACCGTATAAGCCGCATCGGTGTGTTTGAAGGTATGGGCTTGCACCCACGACCAAATGGCTTGGACTGTGGGTCTGCGGGCAACTTCCGGCACATGGGTGAACAGCTCATGCGCATCGAAAATGTGGAATTTCTGTCTAACTTTTGCCGCCCACAAGCCGGGCAGCGCTGTGTCTAAGTCGATGCTACAAATGGCATCCGTGGGGGTGAGCAGCAAATAAATCAGCAAGCGCACATTGAATTCAAGGTAGAACAATTTGCCTTTGCGAAACAGCAAATGGTTCAAGCGCACCTGTTGATAGGGCTGGGCCGACAGGGGTGGGGATGTTTTATGGAGGCGGCCGACCAAGGTTACTGCGTAACCTGCGGCCGCCATACTGCTGCAAATGCGCTGCATGCGTTGGTCGAACGCCAAATCGTTGGTTACTGTAAAAATGATTCGCCTACCCATGTGAGTGCTTGGTTTTCGTTTTCAATAATACAACCTTCATCGAGCAAAATGCGCAGTGTTTGCGCCAAAATGCCCTGTTGGGTGAGTGGGAATTGTTTCAAAATTTGGGTGGCGCTGCCATGGGGTTGGGATTGTAAAGTGGTTTGCCAGAATTGTCGAGATTTGATATCCCCTGCAATTCTGTCCTTTCTTTTGCAAACATCGCAGTTGCCGCATGTCTCCTTGGCTGGGTCGTCGGTGAAATAGGATTTCCAAAAGGCACTTCTACAGGTATCGCCCGTGGCATAAGATTTTAGTTGTTCCAATGCTTCAAGCCTGCGCTGCAACAATCGCTGTAACAATCCCATGTTGAGGCTGGGATACAAGCTTCGGGGTTCATTCAACATCAACAAGGGCCATTCGGTGGCCGGCTGGTAGCGCAGTAATTTGAGCGTGGCCATCTGCATCAGCATGCGCTGCACCTGCTGGATTTCTTGGGCCGATACTTCATGGTCGAAATCGCCTTTACGCAATCGTTTGGCGAGCGATGCCTCTTGGATGGCAACTGGATGATCGAAAATGCCCCCATGTCCGCGTAGCAACACATCCAACAAAATGCCGTACGCGGGTTGCGACTCTTTGAACGCATAAATCTCATCGGCACTGCCGGTCATCATCACCTTGGCGGGCTGCCATTGGCCTTCAATCCACTGCCACTGTCCCAGTATTTCCAGGGCTTTTACCGCGTAATACAGGTCCTTGGGATTCGTTTTGAGTTGCTGTGCGATGGCCGATAGGTTTACCGGGTTTTGCTGCCATTCGCCTTCGCCATCCGAGATGCCCAAAGTGTTCAATAGGCCATGATAGGCGTGCTTGAGTGCTTCTTCAGGTGGGTGTTGCTGCAAGAGGTTTTGATGAATTTCTTGCCAATCGTTGGGGTGGTAGAGGAGTACGCAATGGCTCGACTGTCCATCCCGGCCGGCACGGCCGACCTCCTGATAATAATCTTCGGGGTTTTTGGGCGGATAGCTGTGAATCACCAACCGCACATCGGGTTTGTCGACCCCCATGCCAAAGGCGTTGGTGCATACCATTACCCGCACGTGGTTGGAAACCCAGGCGTTTTGTCGCTCGCTTCGCTCGCTGTTCGACAATCCCGCATGATAAAAACTGGCCGATATCCCCTGTTCTAACAGTGTTTTGCAAATCCCTTCCACCGATTTTCTGGTGTGCGCGAAAACCAAGGCGCTACCCTGAGATCGCTCCAAAATGCGAACAATGTGCAAGGCCTTGTCTTGACTTTTTAGGGCGTGAAAGACCAAGTTGCTGCGAGAGAAATCGCCCTTGTGAATGGTTGGATTTCTCAACTGAAGCCCCTGGATGATATCTTCTTGGATCCAAGCCGGCGCGCTGGCCGTAAATGCCGCCATGGGAACCTGTGGCAATAGGGTGCGCAATTCGCTGAGTCGCTGGTAGGAAGGACGGAAATCCTGGCCCCACATGCTGATGCAATGCGCCTCGTCAACCACCAACAATTGCACGTGGAGGTTGGGTAAATAGCCGCGGAAATTCTGCGTGGCAAGTCGCTCCGGCGACACATAAAGCAGTTTGAATTCGCCTTTCAATGCCCGTTCGAGGGTGAGGTTGATGTCTCCTCTCGACATCCCTGCATGCAGTGCTGCCGCGGAAATGCCTTTGCGGTTGAGCGTTTCAACCTGGTCTTTCATCAGCGCAATCAACGGTGAAACCACCAAAGTGGTGCCTGTTTTTGCGACGGCAGGTACCTGAAAACAAATGCTTTTTCCACCGCCCGTGGGCAACAACGCTAGGGTGTCTGCGCCGTTCATGAGGTGCTCCACAATGCTGAGTTGCCCGGGCCGAAATGCATCATACCCCCAGTGTTTGAGTAGTATGTCGTGGGCCAGGGTATGCATCGGTTGTGTTCAGTGGGGTTGAGAGACTCGGACTAAAATTCGCTGTGGCGAGGGGCTGTTTCGTTCACTGTGGGCATGAAAGTGTAAGGTGTGTTCAAGGGGTTAATCCTGAATCACTTGCTGACGGAATTTGCCTACGCTGTTGTATATGCCTTTGAAAAATTGATTGCGCGATTTTTCGGCAACCAAACTCAGGTGCGTGCTTTTGGAAATCATGTTATTCAACCAATGCTCGGTGATTTCGTTGAAATAGCGGTTGTTGGAACGGATGAAATTGAACGAATTGTGTCCGATGTAGCTGGCCTGATGTGTGTCGGATGTTAAAAACACCGTATTGTTTCCAATCATCAATTCGGAGCCATACAGGGCGTATTCGGTGTCGATGGATTGGTCTTTCAGGGGGTTGTATTTCTTGCCGTTTTCTGCCTGTTTTGAGGCCATGGCCAAAATGCCGTCGAGGTCCTCGAGGACGCTCAATACAGTCTCTTTTTCTGAGAAAAAACCAGCCTCCCAGTAGAATTTGATCTGCTGAATGGTGCTTTTGAGGGTGTCGTCATTCCATAGTTCGGTGGTAGGAATGCTCATGAACATATTACGCAGTTTGGGTACTTCTTCGAGCCAAATGCTGGGGAGTTGTATTTCTTCTACCTTACGGCCCTGTAAAGCGGTGGAATTGAGGATGCTTTTGTTCCAATACATCATTTTGAATTGGGCCAACTTGGGGAAGAAAAAGTGGTAGAACACCGGCAAATCTTCGGCGGCATAGATGAGGCGATGGTTGGGGTATTTCATCATCCACGACAAATCGCCATGAAGCACTTGTAAGTACTGGTAAAAACTCTCAGAATCGGCGGTGAGCTTGTTGATGCGAAAAGCCACCATGTTGGAGTTGACTTCCGACAATGCCTCAAGCGGGATGTTGAAGTGTTTGCAGATGGCGAACGTTTCTGATAGGGTAATGTCGGTCTCGCAACGCAATCGTCTGTACACCGAATCAAGGCTGATTTGCAACAATTCACTGAGTTCTTCTGCCAGGCTGATGTGCATGGGCGCCGAACGTTTTAGCAATTCAATGAAATTCGATTGGACAGTAGCTGTTGTCATGGTAGTTGCGATTTTCCGTAAAGATAAAAAACAATTGTTGCAAAAAATGCAACTTTTGATGATTTGCCGATAAAAACTTTGCGGTATTAAATCAAAACCCCGTCCTGCATGCGCAAGGTGCGATCGGCGATGTTGGCCAGTGCGGTATTGTGGGTAACGATGACCATGGTTTGGTTGAAATCGCGTTGCAATTGTTTGAAATACTGGTGTATCAATTCTGCATTTCCAGAATCGAGGTTGCCGGTAGGTTCATCGGCAAAGATGACTTGGGGTTGATTGAATTGCGCCCGGGCGATGGCTACGCGCTGTTGTTCGCCGCCAGAAAGCTGTCCGGGTTTGTGGTCTTTGCGATCGCCGAGTCCGAGATAGTTGAGCAGTTCTGTGGCCCGTTTTTCGGCCAGTTTGTTGGGTATGCCGGCAATCAATCCCGGCATCATGGCATTTTCTAGTGCCGTAAATTCTGGCAGAAGTTGGTGGAACTGAAAAACAAATCCCACATGTTGATTGCGGAATTGGGCCAATTTACGCCCAACCAACTGGGTAACATCGGTGCCATTGATGCGAATTTCGCCGGAATCGGGTTGATCTAAGGTGCCGAGCAACTGCAGCAGGGTGCTTTTCCCTGCGCCGCTCTCACCCACGATGGCAACGATTTCTCCGGCTTGAATTTCTAAGTCAACGCCTTTCACAACGTGAAGGTGACCATAGTGCTTTTGTAAATTCTTGCAGAAAACCATCATGAAAACGCCAATTTGTGCCCTAAATTGGGTCAAAGTTAGTTATTTTCGCGTCGCAATAATCTCGCATTCTCGCATCAAGATGAATATCCACGAGTATCAAGCCAAAGAAATCCTGAAGAAATACGGTGTAGCCGTTCAAGAGGGATTCGTAGCAGAAACGCCCGAGCAAGCCTTGAAAGCGGCCCAAAAAGTTAAAGAATATTTCCAATCTGATTGGTGTGTGGTAAAGGCCCAAATCCATGCCGGCGGTCGCGGTAAAGGTAAAATTCAAGGCAGCGAACAGCGCGGAGTTCAGGTGGCGAAAAACCCCGAACAAGCATCTGAAATCGCCAAAAACTTGTTGGGTGGTACATTGGTGACCATTCAAACCGGTGCGGCGGGTAAATTGGTAAGCAAAGTGTTGGTTGCCCAGGATGTATTCTATCCCGGTGCAAGCGAACCCAAAGAATACTACATGAGTGTATTGCTCGATCGTGCGACCAAGCAAAACGTGATTATCTACACCACCGAGGGCGGTATGGATATCGAAGAGGTAGCGGAGCAGCATCCAGAGAAAATCCACAAAGAGTGGGTGAACTCTGCAGTGGGTTTGCAGCCATTCCAAGCGCGCAAAATTGCGTTTAACTTGGGATTGGAAGGTAAGGCGTTCAAGGAAATGGTGACGTTTGTATCGGCCATGTACCGTGCTTACGATGAAACCGACAGTGCCATGTTCGAGATCAACCCTGTGCTGAAGACGTCAGACGATAGAATCATCGCGGTGGATGCCAAGGTGAACCTCGACGATAATGCATTGTACCGTCACAAAGACTTCATGGAACTCCGTGATTTGGCGGAAGAGGATCCAACAGAAGTTGAGGCTGGTAAATTCAATTTGAACTATGTGAAGCTCGACGGTAACGTGGGTTGTATGGTGAACGGCGCTGGTTTGGCGATGGCTACCATGGATATCATCAAGTTGAGTGGTGGTGAGCCTGCTAACTTCTTGGATGTGGGAGGTACTGCCAACGCGGAAACGGTTGAAAATGGTTTCCGTATTATTATGTCGGACCCCAACGTGAAAGCCATCTTGATCAATATTTTTGGTGGTATTGTTCGCTGCGATCGCGTGGCCAACGGTGTGGTTGAGGCGTATCGCAAAATTGGCGATGTTCAGATTCCGATCATCGTGCGTTTGCAAGGTACCAATGCGGTTGAGGCCAAGCGCATCATCGACGAAAGTGGTTTGAAGGTGTACAGCGCCATTACCCTTTCTGAGGCGGCAGCCTTGGTTGAGCAAGTATTGAAAGGTTAATCTTTGTTAAATCGATAAAAAAGGGAGCCCAACGGGCTCCCTTTTTTGTTACTGTACAATCAAACGGGCAGTGGTTTTTTGGGTGAATAAGGTCGAAATATTGCCCTGGGTTTGCCGTTTATCTTTGAATTATGAGATTGGCATTTTTTGTCGTGATGTTGGCTGGATTGTCGCCCTTGTTCGCCCAGGAAAGCAAACAGAATCAATTTCCTCTGTCGCACTTCGACCGTGGGGTAGAATTGTTTCGCGAAGGAAGGTTTAATGCAGCGGTGGCTCAATTTAGGAGTTACTTAAATTTGATGCCCGAGGGTGATCAACGCGCCGAGGCTGAATACTATTATTCCATCTCGAAATTGAAGGCGGGACACTCAGACGGGGTGCCTTCTCTCCAGCAATTCCTAGACCAGAACCCCGGTTCCTTGAAAACCACAGAGGCAAATTTGGCCCTCGGTGATTTCTATTATTTGAAGTCGAAATATCCCAGCGCGCTCCGCTACTACAAAAATGTGGAGGACAAGGCCATCGACAAAGGACTCCGTTCGCAGTTCAGTTATCGCAAAGGATTTTGCTTGGTAAACAGCAAGAAATACAAAGAAGCCGTGGAGGTTTTGAAGTCCGTGGCCGACGCTCCTGGCGAGTACCGAGACCTGGGAAGTTACTACTATGGATACGCCTGTTTGATGATGGGAGATTATCCACAAGCGATTACTGCGTTTGAGCGAATTCGCGACAATGGGTACGACAATGTGCGGTTTTATTTGGCACAAGTGCACTACCAAATGAACAATTACGATTACGCATTGGCGGAGCTGGAAAAAGTGGGTAAAAAGGTGCCTCAAAATCAGGTTCAATGGTTGAAAGGGAAGTGTTATTTCAGAAAAAATGCGTTCGACAAAGCGGCTGAATCTTACCGTTTGGCGGAATTATCGCCCGATACCCTCAAAGTAGAAGAGCAATACGAAATTGGGTATTCGTTTTATCGCACAGGGGATTACGAGGGCAGTGTTTTGTGGTTGAGTAGCGTAGCCGCAACGGGAGACAGTTTATCTCAAATTGCCAGTTTTCAGTTGGGCAACGCCTTGATGAAGCAAAAAAATAACAGAGAGGCGATGAATGCTTATGCAGAGGCATTCCGCACCGGGTACAATCCTGATATCGCGGAGATGGCACTGTTCAATCAGGCCAAGTTGGCGATTTTGTTGAACGACAACCAAAGTATCGGTTTGTTAGATAAATATGTAAAATTGTTTCCGAACAAGGCCAATGCCAAAGAAGCCACCAAGTTGAAGGCAAGGTTGTTGATCAATACTGATAGTTACAGAGAGGCCGTGGCCTTGTTGGATGGATTGGGTGAGTTGGATGCACAAACCGAAGAGGTGTATCAAAAGGTAACCCTGGCCCGCGGAATGGAGTTGTACAAGAGTCGCAACTTTGTGGGTGCCCTCGAATTGTTTGAAAAATGTGCTGCACGTCGCGCAAATCCTGATTATGCTGCGCAAGCCCTGTTTTGGAAGGCTGAGGCGTTGATGTTGCAAGGCAATGAATCGCAGGCCGTGGTCGCGTATCAATCGTTTTTAGACCGCCCAGCATCGGCCAGCACAGAAGTGCAGCCCTACGCGTATTATGGGTTGGGTTATGTAAAGTTTCAGCAAAAGAAATACGCCGAGGCGGGTGAGCAGTTTAGCAGTTTTACCACCAAGGCAGCCCAGGGTAGGTATGAGGAGCGCATGGTACACGATGCCTATTTGCGCTTGGGCGATTGCTACTTTATGACCAAGCAATTGAACGATGCGGTGAAGGCGTATGCTTATGTGAGTGGCAAGAATGGGGCGGATGCGGATTATGCGTTGTTTCAAAGCGGGTTGATTTACGGGTTGATCGAAAAGTCAGAAGAGAAGGTGTCGGCCATGAAACGATTGATTCAGGAATTTCCCAACTCTCGTTTTGTGGTGGATGCGTATTTTGAGACTGCAGAAGAATACACAGTGTTGGGTAGAATGGCGGATGCGGAGCGATACTACACCGAGATTTTGCAGAAATATCCCACCAACCCCCGCGCGAATCGGGCCTATAGTACTTTGGGACGTATATACTACAACTCAAAAAAGATGACCAGTGCGGTGGATATTTATTCGAAGCTGTACGACAACTATCCTGGTACGCCAGAGGCCAAGGTAGCCAACGACATGGTAAAGAAGATCTACGCAGAGCAAGGGGATGCCAAGCAATATGTGAAATGGAAAAAAGACCGTGGCGGAATTTCTAATGAGGACCAAGACAGTTTGATGTACGAGGTGGGCTATAATGCTTATGAGAAAGAAGACTATGCCATCGCACAAAAAGGGTTTGAGGCGTATTTGCAGGAGTTTCCCAAGGGTGGCTTCTATTTGTTGGCGCACTACCATTTGGCTTTGACCTTTGAAGCGTTGAAAAACAAATCGGCGGCCATTGAGCATTACGCCGTGGTGGCATTGGCTAACTCAGGCGACTTGAAAGAAGATGCGGCATTGGCGGTATTGAAGTTGAGCGGAGAGAACCCCACCTGTGAGCAAGTGTTGGCCTATGTAGAGGTGTTGGAGCCCATCACACAGAGTCGTGAAACCAAGCAAAATTGCTGGCAAACCATGATGTACTGCTATGCGAAATCTGGCAATACGGCGGGCTTGGAAGCGGTTTCGGCGAAGGTGCTGGCCGACAATGGAACACCCGCGGAGATGCGCACTGAGGCCAAATTGACCTTGGTGAAGGCCGACATCAAAAACGGAAAGACGGAAAATGTACTGTCTGATTTGAAAGGCATTTATACCAAAGACAACAACCGATTTGCGGCTGAAGCCAAGTATGTGGAAGCGCAGTATCTGTATTCAATTGACAGTTTGGAGTTGTGCAAAACGGCTTGTTATGCGGTTTTGGATGATTTTAATGGATATGATTTGTGGGTGGGTAGGGCTTTGATATTGTTGGGCGATGCCTTTAAAAAAGAAGGGGATATGTTCAATGCGAAAGCTACTTGGAACGGGGTGATAGAAAATTTTGATGTGGCCGAATTGAAGAAAGAGGCCAAGGCCAGGTTGGATCAACTGGCCAAAGAACAAGCGAACAAGCCGTAAGGCACAATTGGTCGATTTCATATGGTTACAAAGGGGCGGCAACGCCCCTTTGGTTTTTAGCGATACTTTGGTGATCACTGATGACGCGCTGCCAAAATCGGTTCTTCCGGATGTGTTCAGTGGTAGCAATGTCAAGTCTGTTTTGCCCTATGGAACCCAGAAAGGCACTCGGAAGCATCAGTATTGCTTGTAGGATGGCTAAGTTCGTTGAACCATACCCACTAACGAGAGAGGGGGGCGCAACGCGCCCCCCTCTCTCGTTAGTGGGTATGGATGACTGAATTATTTCAAGTCCAAAACGGTGGATCCCATTTTGTATCCTTCTGAGTAAATTTCCACGATGTATTTACCGGGCTTCAACTGCGTTTCGGGTTTCCAAACAGTGGGTTGAACTGGCTTCAATTCATTTTCAAATACACTGGTTAACTTGTAGGTGAACTTCGAAGACTTCCCGTCGATGTCAAACGTGCCTCCTTGTCCGCCATTGGCCAATGTAACGCCTTCTGGACCTGTGATCTTCACGTATAAGGTTTTTTCTCCAGCTTCGGCAACGTTGTTTTCGTTGATGCTGAAGCTGATGCGGAAGGCTTCCACAGAACTTGCTTTGAGTGTACCAGTTTCTTTACCGGTAAGCCACTTCTTCTTCAAGGTCTCGATTTTTACTGAACTCGCTTGCAAGCGTGAAGCCAAACTTTTCAATTTCGTTTTTTCTACCGTGAGTTTATTGTTCTCGCTGTTCAAGTTCTCATTTTGACTTGTCAAAACTTCGTTCTTGGCAATCAACTCTTTGTTTTCTGCTTCCACTTGTGCAAGTCGGGCAGTAAGATCGGCCAGTTGTCGGTTCAACTCATCGATGCTCGATTGACTCTTGGCTTTATTGCTCCTCAATTCAGCCACCAACTTGCTGATTTCTTTTTTGCGGGCCACCAACTCCTCGGAAAGAATCAAATTGTCGCCGGCCAAAGCCAAACTGTCTTTCTGATACTGTTCCAATAATAATTCCGCTTTTGCCAAGGCTTCTTCTTTGCCTTTCAGCGTTTCTTCAACCGCCGTCTTCGCCTTTTCTGTGTCGTCGCGCTCTGTGCTCACGTTGTTCAACATGTACAGAAGCACCCCAATGATGATCACCAGAATGGCGATGATGGTGTACAACAGGGGTTTGTTGTTGGATTCGTTTTGGGTTTGCATGATTGTATGTTTATAAAACTTGTGCAATTAAAACGCAAACTTCTTGCCAAAACGGTTTTTAACCTTGTGATTTGCGATTAATTATGCGCATAACGGAATTGTTGCCCAATTTATTGCTCATCGAACCGAAAGTTTTTGAGGACCATCGCGGGCATTTTTTTGAGAGTTATCGCGAGGATGTTTTGGCGGCTCATGGCTGCGCACCCGTTTTCGTTCAAGACAATCAAAGTTTGTCTCACACGGGGATACTTCGCGGACTGCATTTTCAACATGAACCCCACGCCCAAGGTAAGTTTATTCGTGTGATTACGGGCGCAGTTTTGGATGTGGCGGTAGACATTCGGAAAGCATCGCCTACTTACGGACAGTTTGTGGCCGAAAAACTCACGGCAGAAAATAAACGCATGATGTATATCCCGCCGGGTTTTGCTCATGGGTTTTTAACCTTGGAAGACAATACCATTTTTACCTATAAATGCACCAATTATTACCATCCGGCTTCTGAGGGTGGTGTGCTATGGAACAGCCCGTCGCTCAATATCCCTTGGGGGATTCAACAGCCCATTCTGAGCGCCAAAGACGAATTGCTGCCCGATTTTTCAGTGTTTCAAAGTCCATTCTAACCGAACGTTCAAACAATCATGAGCGACACCAATCCCGAAATTACTCAAGATGCCAATGCCTCGCTGAGCATCGCCCAGGCGCAAGCGCTGGTAGATGCTTGGATAAAAACGGTGGGTGTGCGGTATTTTTCGGAATTGACCAACACCGCAGTGCTGATGGAAGAAGTGGGCGAACTCGCTCGATTAATGTCGCGCAGCTACGGCGATCAATCGTTTAAAGCGGGAGAAAAACAAGGACCTGAGGCCCTGGGAGAAGAAATGGCCGATGTGCTTTTCGTTTTGATTTGCCTCGCCAACCAAACGGGGGTGGATTTAACCGAGGCCTTTACCCGAAGTATGGAGAAAAAGTCGAAGCGAGATGCGGACCGACACAAAAACAATCCCAAGTTGGGATAATTTCACTTTGTTTAATTTTTGAAAGTGTAATTTCGGTTTTGTTTAAGAAAAACAAAGCGCCGAGATAATCGTTAACTTTGCATTACTGTGACAAAATCGACCATTAGTTCCCGAAAATTAGACCACATCGAATTGGCTTTTGCATCGCAATTGACCGAGGTGGATCAGCGATTTTATTACGAGCCCATGCTCGCTGCACACCCTGATTTGTCTGTGATTCCCACTTTGACATTGGGTGCTGCAACCATGCGTGTTCCATTGTGGATCAGCAGCATGACGGGCGGCGCAGAAAAGGCGGGCAAAATCAACTTGCTTTTGGCGGAAGCCTGTAAATCGTATGGTTTGGGTATGGGATTGGGTTCTTGCAGGCCTGTTTTGGAAGATTCAGAATATTCTCGCGACTTTGAAGTACGAAAATACATCGGGGAGCAGCCCTTGTTTGCCAACTTAGGCATCGCGCAAATTGAGGAACTCATCGCCCAGAATCAACTGCAGAAACTGGTCGACGTGGTATATCGTTTGGAGGCCAACGGATTGATCATTCATGTGAATCCGCTTCAGGAATGGATGCAGCCCGAAGGCGATCGATTTGCTCTCTCGCCGCTTGACACAGTGAAACGGGCGCTTGATTTTGTGCCGTTCCCCATCATCGTAAAAGAAGTTGGGCAAGGATTTGGTCCCAAAAGTTTGGAAGCCCTTTTGAAACTGCCCTTAGAAGCCCTTGATTACGGTGCATTTGGTGGTACCAACTTCAGCAAACTGGAAAATCTTCGCCGCGATTCTTTGGAAAGAACGTTGCTTGAGCCCGTTCAACACGTGGGCCATACTGCCGTGGAGATGTCGGGCTGGATCAATCAACTTAAATCTACCTTGGGTAGTCAGGTGGCCTGCGAAAAAATCATTGTTTCAGGGGGGATTACTACCTTTTTAGACGGATATTATCACTTGCAAAAATTGCAAATGCCGGCATTGTATGCCCAAGCATCGCCCTTTCTGAAGTATGCTTTGGAAGGCGAAAATGCATTGCAGCAGTTTGTTGAAGCGCAAATCAAAGGATTGGCCTTGGCATATACTTACTTAACCCTCAAAGAGAACGCATGAAACAGCCCATCAAAGGTTTTAGCAAACTCACCAAGCAAGCCAAAATAGAGTGGCTTGTAGCGCAGTATACATCTGATCCAGATGCCAGTTATGAAATGCTTCAGGGGTATTGGCACAACCAGCCGGAGGTTCAAAAGCTGCACGATGAGTTCATTGAAAATACCATCAGCAACTATTACATGCCTTTTGGTGTGGCGCCAAACTTCCTCATCAATGGCAGGATGTATGCCATTCCGCTTGCGATCGAAGAGAGTTCAGTGGTTGCTGCTGCCGCCAAAGCGGCCAATTTTTGGTTAGACCGCGGTGGATTTACTGCCAAAGTGCTGAGCATGGTGAAAGTGGGCCATGTGCACTTCATTTGGGAAGGGAAAGATGTGGATGCGCTTTACCGCATTTTTGAGGAAAACAAAGACCGATTTTCTGCCAATACCGAGTCCATTACCAAGAACATGCGCGCCCGTGGTGGTGGCGTTTTGAGTTTGGGATTGGTCGATAAAACCGATTTGGAAGCAGGGTATTACCAACTGGAGGCGCGGTTTGAAACCTGCGACAGTATGGGGGCGAATTTCATCAACAGTTGTTTGGAAGCGTTTGCGCATACCTTGCGTGACATTGCCGCAGAACATGCCAATGAATTGGGTGATGCGCCATTGCAGGTTGTGATGAGTATTTTGAGCAATTTTACTCCGGAGTGCTTGGTGCGTGCCGAGGTGCGTTGCAAAATTGCCGACATCGAAGAAGGCAGTGGAATCGAGAATCAAGAGTTTGCCGACAAATTTTGTCGCGCCATACGCATTGCTTCCGTAGAGCCCTATCGGGCGGTTACGCACAACAAAGGCATCATGAACGGCATCGACTCTGTGATCATTGCCACGGGAAATGATTTTCGTGCCACTGAGGCCTGTGCCCATGCTTATGCGGCCAAGGAAGGTCGTTATACGAGCTTAACCCATGCGGCCATTGAGGGAGATGAATTTCATTTCTGGATAGAATTGCCCTTGAGTTTGGGGACGGTTGGTGGGATTACCAATTTGCATCCCATGGTTCGATTTGCGCATGAATTACTGGGTTACCCCTCGGCCAATGAATTGATGCAAATTACCGCGGTAGCAGGTTTGGCGCAGAATTTTAGTGCCGTTCGATCGCTCATTACCTCGGGGATTCAAAAAGGCCACATGAAAATGCATCTGTTGAACATCCTAAATCAATTGGAAGCCACCGATGCTGAAAAAGAAGAAATTGTAGCCTACTTCAGAGACAAAGTAGTGAGTCACTCAGCCGCGGTGGAAGCCTTCTTGCGCGTTCGCAATGGCGGTCAAGCCCAAGCATAACCATTTAAATTGAAATCCTATTTCTCTCACGGAAAAATCATGTTGTGCGGCGAATATGCCGTTACCATTGGTGTGGAAGCCTTGGCGGTGCCAGTTTCTGTAGGACAGTGGATGCATGTGTGGGAATTTGATTCTCCGGGCGGAAGCGATCGCATCATTTGGGAAGCGAAAGATTCTGAGGGTGTTAATTGGTTGAATGAGAGTTTTTCTCTGCCCTTAGGCGATGTGGATGTCGCGGTGTCAGCCGAAAATACCAATGGGATGTCGGGATCCGGGGGTGAAAGAGAGACCGTTTTTCGTATGCTGCGTGCAGCGTCCTCAAGCACTTGGAAATCAGGGAAATCCTATCGCATAGAAACCCAATTAGAGTTTGATCGCAACAGCGGATTGGGGAGCTCTAGCACCATGGTGGCGAATTTTGCCCGCTTCGCTCAACTCGATGCGCAGACCCTGCAACGCAATTTATTGGGCGGTAGTGGTTATGATGTGGCTGTCGCAGAAGTGGGGAAAGGATTGGTGTTTTGGCGAGAAGATGATGAACCTCAATGGGGTCCATGGTCGCTCAATCCCGCCTTGCCCCAAGACTGGAAAGTGGTCTTTTTGGACTCGAAACAAAACAGTCGGTCATCGCTGGGTGGCGTAAAAGCCCGATTGGAAGAAATACAAAACGATGATTTTATGTTGCATCAATTGCAACAAGTGGCCGGCGCAGTGAAAATGGCCCAACAAATAACCATGTTGGAGGCTGGACTTGAAATGTGGCAAGCCTTGCTGTCGATGAGTCTAGGCCTAGAAACACCCTACCAGCATTTTGGAATTCAACCGGTAAAAGGGGGCTTGTGCAAATGGTTGGGCGCCTGGGGTGGTGATATGCTCCTGGTCAACGAAACCTTTGCCGCTGCCCATGCAGAAACTTTGTCGAACTATAAGTCCACCCCGTGGAATCAATTGGTAAAACCATAAAAATTGTGCATCAAAACGAGACGAACAACCCTGTGAGTGCCCTGTATAAAGTGGGATATCGCTGTCCTTCCAACATCGCCTTGGTAAAATATTGGGGCAAGAAACCCCATGGCGTGCAGTTGCCCGCCAATCCAAGCATTAGCTGGAGTTTGGGAGATTTATATGCCGCAACCACGGTGGAGGTGTTCCCCCGGCAGAACAATACCCCTTTTGTTTTCACATTGGCGGGTGAGCCCAAGCCGTCGTTTGAGCTCAAAATTGCCAGTTTTTTGGCAAAAATTGCCGGTGATTGCCCCTGGTTGGCCGGGGTTACATTGCACATCGATTCTACCAACAATTTTCCCCACGGAACAGGAATTGCAAGTTCTGCTGCGGGTTTTGGGGCGTTGGGCATTTGTTTGTCGCATATCGAACAGCTCATGCAAAATTGCGCCGATTTAACCGCCGAGATCCATGGGATGGACTTTTGGCAACGCAGCAGTTATCTGTCGCGCATTGGCTCTGGCAGTGCTTGTAGGTCGATGTTCGAACAGCCCGCTGTGTGGGGCGAATCAACCGCGGTTGCGGGTAGCAGCGATTTGTATGCTGTGCCATTGTCGGTGGATATCCATCCAACATTGCAAGGGTGGAAAGATGTGGTTTTGATTGTAGACGATGGAGAGAAATCGGTGAGTAGTACCGACGGGCATGCCCTGTTGGAGGCACATCCCTATGCGGAAGCGCGATTTGAGCAGGCTCAGAAAAATTTGGGTTTGCTGGTAGACGCGATGGTGGAAGGCCGTGTGGATGAGTTTGTTTCCATTGTTGAATCTGAGGCCTTGCAATTGCATGCGATGATGATGACTTCCCGACCTTATTACTTACTGATGCGTCCTAATACCCTGGCGATTATCGAGAAAATTTGGGCTTTCCGCGA
>VGFS01000030.1 GCA_016868785.1 Bacteroidota bacterium | reverse complement strand
TGTGTGGTCTGGGCAGGCTGGGTAGCCGGGCGCAGGCCGGATGCCCTGGTACTTCTCGCGAATCAGGTCTTCATTGCTCAGTTCGGTTTCGTGGGCATAACCCCAGTATTCGGTTCTTACCATTTGGTGCAGTTTCTCCGCAAAACTTTCGGCCAATCGATCGGCCAAGGCTTTGGCCATGATCGATTGATAATCGTCGTGCTGTGCCTCAAATCCCGCCACAATGGGCTCAAGACCTAGGCCTGTTGTAACCGCAAATCCACCAAAGTAATCCACTTGGTCATTGGCAATGAAATCGCAGAGCGACAGGTTGTGAACTCCACCCGCCATCTTACGTTGTTGGCGCAAGAAATGGAAGGTATGGAGGGCTTTGGTACCCGTTTGATCCTGGGTGGCGGCCTCGATATTGGGGTATACGGCTACATCCTCACCGAATTTTTTGGCGGGTAAAATGTACCAAACGCCTTTGGCTTGCAGGGATTGGTTGTTGACCAAATCGCGTAGCATGGCCTTGGCATCATCGAACAGTTTTGTTGCTTCGGAGCCCACGATGGGATCTTCTAAAATGGCGGGATACTGACCGGCCAGCTCCCAAGTTTGGAAGAAGGGCGTCCAATCGATGGTATCCACCAAATCAGACAAGGGCATTTCCACGGGGTGAATGCCGGTGGTTTTGGGTGTGATTATTTGACCGTCGTGTTTCCAGCGGTTGGCGATGGCCTCTTCGAACGAAATTAGGTCTTTGGTAGACTGTCGCTTCGCGTGATTTTCAGCCAATGCGGTATATTCTTCTTGGATTTTCTGTGCGAAGGCTTCTTTGGTCTCGTCACCGAGAAGGCTGCCAGCCACGGGCACGGAGCGAGAAGCGTCGAGCACATGCACAATGGGGTGGGCATATTCCGGGGCGATTTTCACGGCGGTATGTATGCGTGAAGTTGTGGCGCCGCCAATCAGCAGGGGGGTATTCATGCCGCGACGTTTCATTTCTTTGGCTACATGCACCATTTCGTCGAGGCTGGGGGTAATCAGGCCCGACAGACCGATGATATCGGCGCCCCAAGATTGGGCTTCATCGAGGATTTTGTCGGCGGGCACCATCACCCCGATGTCTTTGATTTCGTAATTGTTACAAGCCAGTACTACGCCAACGATGTTTTTACCGATGTCGTGCACGTCGCCTTTCACCGTGGCCATCAAGATTTTTCCTTGTGGCTTGGCATTGGGGTTTAGGACTTTTTGGGCTTCGAGATAGGGCTGAAGGTAGGCCACGGATTTTTTCATGACACGGGCGCTCTTGACCACTTGTGGCAGGAACATTTTACCCGCACCAAAGAGATCGCCCACGTGGTTCATCCCGTCCATGAGTGGGCCTTCGATCACCCGCAGGGCGTCGTTATATTTTTGGAAGGCCTCTTCGGTGTCTGCATCGATGAATTCGGTGATTCCTTTCACCAAGCTGTGGCTCAGTCGCTCTTCTACGCTGCCCAGTCTCCAGGCTTGAGTTTCTTCCGCTTTTTCTTCTTTTTTGCCTTTGAATTGGTCGGCCAAGGTGACCAATCGCTCGGTGGCATCACTGCGTCGGTTGAGCAGCACATCTTCCACGTAGATGAGGAGGTCTTTGGGAATTTCATCGTACACTTCCACCATACCGGCATTCACGATACCCATGTCGAGTCCGGCGCCAATGGCATGATATAGGAAGGCGGAGTGCATGGCTTCACGCACCCTATCGTTACCGCGAAACGAGAAACTGATGTTGGAAACCCCGCCAGACACTTTGGCTCCTTTGAGATTTTGTTTGATCCAACGAGTGGCTTCGATGAAGTCAACGGCGTAATTGTTATGCTCATCGATGCCGGTGGCAACGGTGAGGATGTTTGGGTCGAAGATGATGTCGTTGACCGAAAATCCAATCGATTTTAACAGGTTATAACTGCGTTCACAAACGGCAATTTTGCGTTCGAAGCTATCGGCTTGTCCGGTTTCATCGAAGGCCATCACGACCACTGCGGCTCCGTAGCGGTTCACGAGTTTGGCTTTTTGAATGAAGGCGGCTTCACCGTCTTTGAGAGAGATGGAGTTTACAATGCCTTTGCCTTGGAGGCATTTGAGGCCGGCTTCAATGACTTCCCATTTGCTGGAATCGATCATGACGGGAACTCGAGAGATATCGGGTTCAGCGGCGATCAAATTCAGGAAGGTGACCATGGCTTCTTTTCCATCGAGCATGCCTTCGTCCATGTTCACGTCGATGACCTGTGCACCGTTCTCCACTTGCTGTCGGGCCACATCTAACCCCCGGTTGTAATCGCCGGCGAGGATCATTTTGGCAAACTGACGGCTACCGGTTACGTTGGTACGCTCACCGATATTGACAAAATTGGTTTCCCGGGTGAGGGTAAAGGGTTCAAGACCCGAAAGTCTGAAAAGATTTGGAGAAGGTTGATTCACGGTACCGCGAATTTCGGCAAAAAGGAATGAACTCAGCAACACTCGGGCGGTGAGTGCGTTATTTACATCGAGAAAAGTGTGTTTTTACAACAAACTGGGCCATTTGGAGGGGTTGCTTTCGTGCATCATCTGGTAGAGGGTGCTGAAAACGGTATCCACGGAGGGTTTGCTGAAGTAGTCGCCATCGCTGCCATAGGCGGGTCTATGTTCGCGCGAGGTGATGGTTACAGGTTTGGCATCGAGGTATTGGTAGCCGCCTTGTTCTTCCAGTACTTGTTGCATCATGAAAGAGGTGGCTCCACCGGGAACATCTTCATCGAGGAATACGATGCGGTTGGTGGATTTCAGGCTTTCCACAATGCTGTGATGGATATCGAAAGGCAGCAAGGTTTGCACATCGATCAATTCTACACGAATGCCGTGATCGGCCAGTAAATCGCAGGCTTCTTGGGCAATTCTACAGCAAGAACCGTAGGTTACCAGGGTGATATCTTCACCAAATCTGAGCACATCGGGTTTGCCAAAGGGCACGGTGAATTCGCCGATGTTGGCGGGCAATTTCTCTTTGATGCGATAACCGTTCAAGCACTCCACGACCAAAGCGGGTTCATCGGAGTGCAGCAGGGTGTTGTACATACCAGCGGCTTGGGTCATGTTGCGGGGAACGCATACATGCATACCACGAACCGCGTGGATGATCATGCCCATGGGACTTCCGGAGTGCCAAATGCCTTCCAAGCGATGTCCGCGGGTACGGATGATGATGGGCGTTTTTTGTCCACCCTTGGTCCGATACTGCATGGTGGCGATGTCATCGCTCATGGGTTCGAGGGCGTAGAGTAAATAGTCGAGGTATTGGATTTCGGCGATAGGACGGAGTCCGCGCATGGCTGCACCGATGCCTTCACCGATGATACTCCATTCGCGAATTCCTTTGTCGGTCACGCGCAATTCCCCATATTTTTCTTGCATGCCCGAGAAGCCTTGGTTTACGTCGCCAATTTTTCCGACATCTTCGCCGAAGGCAAAAACGCGGGGGTCGCGTTCCAGATTGGCATCGAAGCAGGCGCGCACTACTTGGTAACCGTCTACCACCTCATCGGTGAATTGGGCAGGCACTTCGGGTACGTTGAACACAGAGGCATCGCTTTGACTGTACACATGACTGCTATAGCGTTCTGCGTTGATGGCATTGAATTTATCGAGGTAATCGAGCAGGGGTTTGCGTTCAGCAGCGCTCGCATTAACGGTTAATCGGAGGGCTTGGTGAATGGCGGTACCCATATCCCTGCGGATGGGGTCTTTTGCCTCGCTCAGGGACTGGGCGATGGCAGCCAATTCGGGGGATAATCCGGCGGCCGATAATTGATTGAGTAGGGCAATCAGTTCGCTAACTTCTGTTTTGATGGGCTGCAAGTAATCGTTCCACGCTTGTTTTTGGGCGTCTTTTACGGCTTGCGATGCTTGAACTTCCAAGGCGGTAAGGGTGGTTTCATCGGCGATGTTTTGGCTGATGATCCACTGTCGCATTTGAGTGATGCCATCGAATTCGGTTTCCCATTCTAGGCGTTCTTTGCTCTTGTAGCGTTCGTGGCTACCGGAGGTTGAGTGTCCTTGGGGCTGGGTGACTTCGGTGACGTGCACCAGTACGGGGATATGTTTTTCACGGCAGATGTCGGCCGCTTCCTTGTATACTTTACACAGTTCGGGGTAATTCCAACCGCGGGCTGTGAGCAATTCTAGCCCTTGACCTTCTTCATTGCTTTGGAAGCCTCGCATCAGTGCGACGATATTTTCTTTGGTGGTTTGGTATTTGGCGGGCACGGAGATACCGTAACCATCATCCCACAGACTCATGAGCAGGGGCACTTGCATGACGCAGGCGGCGTTCATGACTTCCCAGAAAATACCTTCTGAGGACGAGGCATTTCCGATGGTTCCGAAGGCAATTTCGTTTCCTTTGTTCGAGAATTGGGTGAACCCGTGGAGGTCGGCATTTTCGCGGTACAATTTGGACGCAACGGCAAGTCCGAGCAATCTGGGCATTTGTCCGGCCGTAGGCGAAATATCCGCACTGCTATTGAACCGATCGCTTTGGGGCAGCCAGTTGCCTTGATCATCGAGCAGGCGGGTGGCGAAGTGACCGTTCATGGATCGCCCGCCGGAGGCGGGCTCTTTTTCCGTATCAGGGATGGCATACAATTGGGCAAAAAAGGCATGAACACTGCTGATGCCTTTGGCAAACATGAAGGTTTGGTCGCGGTAGTAGCCACTGCGCCAATCGCCGGGCTGGAATACTTTGGCCATGGCAATTTGGGCGATTTCTTTACCATCGCCAAAGATGCCAAATTTTGCCTTGCCTGTAAGTACTTCTTTTCTACCGACCAAGCTGGCTTGACGACTCTCAAAAGCGATGCGATAATCGTTCAGAACTTCTTGTACAAACGCCTCTTTGCTCATTTCTGCGGGTTGTTTTGCTACCTCTTGCATGCAGCTGCAAAGATAGGGAAAATTGAATTGGCACTATATCATCTGGGTATTGGCTTTTGATGCCTTGTCTGTGCTAACTTTGTCTGTTCTTGTCAGCCTTTGAACTAATATCGCCATTTCAGCCCACCGGCGACCAGCCACAGGCCATCAAACAGTTGGTGGAGGGTTTGGAATCGGGGGTTAAAGCCCAGACTTTGTTGGGGGTAACGGGTTCTGGAAAGACCTTTACCATGGCGAATGTTATCGCCCAAACGCAGCGACCTACCTTGGTACTGAGTCACAACAAGACCTTGGTATCGCAGTTGTACGGGGAGTTTAAGCAGTTTTTCCCCAACAATGCGGTGGAGTATTTTGTGAGTTATTACGACTACTACCAGCCGGAGGCTTATATCCCTACCACGAATACGTTCATTGAGAAGGACCTCAATATCAACGACGAAATTGAGAAGTTGCGGTTGAAGACGGTATCGAGTTTGTTGAGCGGCAGGCGCGATATCATCGTTGTGGCTAGCGTAAGCTGTATATACGGTGCGGGCAATCCATCGGATTTTGAGGATACCATCATCCGCATCAGCAAGGGCCAGGTGATTACGCGTAACACCCTCTTATTCAAGCTGGTGGAGAGTTTGTACAGTCGGACCACCGCCGATTTCAACCGGGGCACCTTTCGGGTGAAGGGCGACACCGTGGATGTGCATTTGGCGTACAATGATTTTGCCTATCGGGTGTCGTTTTTTGGCGATGAAATTGAAGAAATCATCAGTTTTGATCCCGGCAGTGGCCGCAAAATTGAGTCGCACGACGATGTGGCGATATACCCTGCGAATTTGTATGTGAGTCCGCGTGACCGACTCAAGGACATCATTTATCAGATTCAGGACGATTTGGTTTTGCAGATGGAGTATTTCCGGGAGCAGGGTCGTTTTTTGGAGGCCAAGCGTTTGGAGGAGCGGGTGAATTTCGATTTGGAAATGATTCGGGAGTTGGGCTATTGCAGTGGCATTGAGAATTACTCTCGGTATTTTGATCGGAGAGGTCCGGGCGACAGACCCTTCTGTTTGTTGGATTATTTTCCCAAGGATTTTTTGTTGGTGGTAGACGAGAGTCATGTATCGATGCCTCAGATCAGGGCGATGTATGGGGGCGACAGGAGCAGGAAAGTGAACTTGGTGGACTTTGGATTTCGTTTACCGGCAGCGATGGACAACCGGCCATTGAAGTTCGAGGAATTTTATCAGGTGGTGAATCAGGCGGTGTATGTGAGTGCGACCCCTGCGCAGTTTGAGATAGAGGAGAGCGAGGGGGTATTGGTTGAGCAGTTGATCAGGCCTACGGGGTTGTTGGATCCACAGATATTGATTCGTCCGTTGGCCAATCAGGTGGATGATTTGATTGAAGAGATCGACAATCGCATCAAGATGAAAGACCGGGTATTGGTGACGACGTTGACCAAGCGAATGGCGGAGGAGTTGACCAAATATTTGTTGCGGTTGGGGGTGAAGGTAGACTATATCCACAGCGAGGTGAAGACGTTAGACCGGGTGGAAATTTTGCGAAATTTGCGGATGGGGGTGATTGATGTGTTGATTGGCGTGAACTTGTTGCGCGAGGGATTGGATTTACCGGAGGTAAGTTTGGTGGCGATCATGGATGCCGACAAGGAGGGATTCTTAAGAAGTCAGACCGCCTTGGTACAGACTATAGGTCGGGCGGCGCGAAACGACCGTGGTTTGGTGATTATGTATGCCGACAAGATTACGGACAGTATGCGAAAGACCATCGAGGAGACCGATCGCAGAAGAGAAAAGCAAATTGTTTACAACAAGGCGCATGGCATTGTGCCCAAGACGGTGTTGAAGAGCACGGATGAAATTTTCAAGCAGACTTCGGTGGCCGATGCCAAGTATGGCGATGCGGAATTGGGTTCTGGGGCGCAGTATACGATGCCCGATTCTCGGATTAATATGGCGGCCGACCCTGTGGTGGCTTACATGGACAAAGCGGGGATTGAGAAGATGATTGTTCGGACAGAAAAAGACATGATGAAGGCGGCGCGGGACATGGAATTCATGGAGGCGGCGCGGTTACGGGATGAGCTAGACGCTCTGCGGAATCGACTGAAGGAGTTGGCTTAAGCCATCACAAAATCCCGGTTAGGGAATTTTTACGGAGAGCGAGGATACGGCGCTCATGCAGAAAAATCCACCCAATGCGGTTTTTTTGTTGGGGTTCAATGAAACGATGTTGGTGAAAATGTTGGCCGGTGGTGTGGCGAACAATCCCCCATTTTGGTTTTCGCTGATCACCAAGTTGAACCAAGCAAACGCCACGGCATTGATCGAATGAATCTCGATACGAACGGTTTCCCCGGTTTTGTATGAGCGGAGGAAGTCGTTGACGCCATTGTATCGGATGGGATAAATGAAAAGTTCACCATCTTGTCCGTTGGAGGTATTTCCCATGTCGGCCGACACGTTCAACTGATCAATTTTGTTGAGAAATGAATCGTTGCGGAAGGTTTTGATCCAATAGAAATCGCCGGGCCCTTTGCGGTCTTTGGCCATGAGTTCTACGTAGTATCCGGTGGTGTTAATTGGCGGGCCGTTGCCTACCACATCTACCAGTCGCAGTGAATCGATGTGGGTGGTGGGATTCAGGGTTGAAAAACTCACCAAGGTATCTTGTCCAACCACTACCAACAGGGCGTAATCATGTCCGATGGTAAAGGTATCACCGTTGCTGGCGTTGGGCACGAACTGGTATTTTCCTTGGCTGGTATGTTGGAATACAAACAATTTTGGCAAACTCGCCGATTGGTCTACGACGGCCACTTGGGCGTTGGTAATGGCGGGTTCTGAGCCGGTAGAATCGAAGTAACCGATAGAGCGGGTGAGTTTAATGGTTTGGGTATCGCGCTGGTCGTTGACGAAGGCATCGACTACGATTTTCGGGTTTTTGTTGATGACTTCTACTTCAATGACGTCTTCGCAGCTGGTAGCAAACAGCAAGCTAGAAAGTGCGATGGCGCTATGGATGAGGGCGTTAAAACGGAAAGATTTCATGGATGATGTCCTCAGAATTTAAAGTTGTAAGAGATGGAAGGAATGGCACTGCCGATGACGCTGTAGCGGATGGCTTCGTTTTGGCCTAAGCCTTTGTAATTGGTGGCGAAGTAAATGCTGAAGGGGTTGCGGCGGTTGTATACGTTGTAGCAAGAGAACACCCAGTTGCTCTCGAACTTTTTCGATTTTTTTCTGTGGTAGGTGACACTAAGGTCGAGGCGATGATAGGCAGGATTGCGCACATTGTTTCGGGCATTGGATCCGGCATCTGGCACCACATATCCTTGCACGGTATACTGTCCGGTATAGAAGGTGGCTGGGGTACCTGTACTGTAAACGAAGTTGGCGGCACATTCCCATTTTTCATTGATTTTGTATTGGGATACCACGTACAGGTTATGCAAGCGATCGAAGCGGTTGGCATACCATTCGTCGTTGTTGATACCCACCACTTTGCGTTCTGAGCGTGACAGGGTATAGCTAATCCAGCCGGTGAGATCGCCAGAAGACTTTTTGATATAGGCTTCCAATCCAAAGGCGCGACCGATTCCGGTGAGCAGGTCGGCCTCAAGTAACTCATTTAGAAGTAGGCTTGCGCCATCAATGTAATCGACTTGGTTTTGGAGTGTTTTGTAATACCCTTCGATGCTGGTTTCAAATTCGTGTTTTCCGTTGAAATTTTTGAAATATCCCAAGGCGATTTGGTCGGCAATTTCGGGTTTGATGTTGTTGGTGGTGGGCTGCCAAACATCGAAAGGGACAGATGCTGCGGTGTTTGAGATCAGGTGTAGGTTTTGAACCATGCGGTTGTACCCGCCTTTGATTGAGCTGCTACCATTGAGTTGATATTTGAAGCCCAAACGGGGTTCTGGGTAGATGTAATTGGCCACAATTTCTCCTTTTTGGGTAGAATACATACTATCTAGTATGCCTTGTTTGCCAGGTTCTCTGTTAAACAAATAGACTTTACCTGGACCCAAATATATGAACTGACTCAGGCGGATGCCTGCGCGAATGGAGAATTTGCCATTGGCATTCCAATCATCAGAAATGTAGATGGCGTTTTCAAGTGCATATCGATCGGGCAGACCAAACTTAAGGTTGAGGGTGGAAGACGTGGCGATGGCTTCACCGGGAATGAACCGGTAATGGGTTGCTTGTCCGCCAAAGGCCATGGTATTTTTGGGATTGAGGAAATAGTTGAAATCGACTTTGGCGCTGTTATTCACGATGTTGCTTTTCCAATTAAAGGTTACATCGCGGTTCGTGAATTCGAGGTTGTAGCGGTATCGGCTGTAGTAGTAGGTGAAGTTGGAAAACAGTTTTTTGTTAAAAACGTGGTTCCAGCGGGTGGTGACGGTTGAGTTGCCCCATTTCACGCCAAAGAGACCGGCGGCTTTGAAAACGTCATCGCCGATGTAGGTAGAGATGAAGATATTGTCGCGCTTGTAGCTGTAGTTGGCTTTGGCGGTAAGGTCGTAGAAGTAGAATTGGCTGCCCGACAAATTTTCTGGCAGGAAGGGTTTGGCGAGAATGTCGATGTAGGATCTACGGCCAGACACCATAAAACTAGATTTTGCGGGGGTTTTTCTTGGTTTGAGGAGATTTTTAGATTCGGGTTTGGCGAGGGGACCTTCGAGGGTAAGTCGTGAAAAAATGCTACCCACGCCGCCATTGGCTTGGTAACTGCGTTTGTTGCCGTCTTTGGATTTCACATCCAGGGTTGAGCTCAAACGTCCACCGTAGTTTGCGGGTATGCCTCCTTTCACCAGTTCTACATCTTTTACGGCATCGGGGTTGAAGATGGAGAAGAATCCGAAGAGGTGGGCGGAGTTGAAGACGGGGGCTTCATCCATGAGGACAAGGTTTTGATCAATGCTACCGCCGCGCACGTTAAAGCCTGAGGCGCCTTCACCAACGGTGGTAACGCCGGGCAGGAGTTGTATGCTTTTGATCACGTCGGCCTCACCGAGGAAGGCGGGAATTTTTTTGATGGTTTGTCCGTTGATGCTTTGGGTTGAGATATCGAGTGATTTGACGTTGCTATTGCGTTTTGTTCGGATGGTCACGGCACCCATGCTTTCCACGTCGGGGGCCATCAAGAAATTGTATTCGAGGTTGTTGGTAATTTGCAGGGAGGTGGTGATAGGACCATAATACGGGGCGGTGACTATGACGGTGTGGGTTCCTTGGGGGACAGTAATGGAATAGAAACCGTAACCATTGGTGGTTGAGCGAAGTTCTGTGGGTGTATAGGCTTTGGTAATGACGGTAATGGTGATTTGTGCTTTGGCGATGGTTTCGCGGGAGCTAGAATCTTTTACATAACCGGAAAGGGTAAAGTTTTGGGCGGAAGCTAGACTGAAAAGTGAGTTGACAATCAGGAAAAGAAGGATACGCGACATTGTGGCTGCAAAGGTAGTTGGGTAATTAACAAACGAAGGCGTCGTTTGTCGTTGAATGCTTGATATTAATTGTATTTCGGGGTTCTATAAACGACCAGAGGCACCCTGCGGGTGCCTCTGGTAATATCATTTGTATATAAGATTCAACGATTACGGCCTGTCTTTCATGTGCACATAAGCACGTAGTGTTTCGCCGGTATAAATTTGGCGAGGACGAGCGATGGGTTGTTTTTCCTTGCGCATTTCTTGCCACTGGCTGATCCAACCTGGGAGGCGACCCATGGAGAAGAGTATGGTGAAGAAATCGGTAGGGAATCCCATGGCGCGATAGATGATACCCGAGTAGAAATCCACATTGGGGAACAATTTGCGCTCTACGAAGTAAGAATCGGTGAGGGCGGCTTCTTCGAGTTGTTTGGCAATTTCCAATACAGGGTCATTTACACCCAATTTGGTCAATACATCGTCGCACGCTTTTTTGATGATTTTTGCGCGCGGGTCGAAGTTTTTGTATACGCGGTGACCGAATCCCATCAAGCGGAAAGGATCGTTCTTGTCTTTGGCTTTGTTGATCCACTTTTGCACATCGCCACCGTCGTTTTGGATTTGTTCTAACATTTCCAATACTTCTTGGTTGGCACCACCATGCAGGGGACCCCACAAGGCAGAGATACCGGCTGAGATGCTGCTGTACAAGTTTGACTGTGCACTACCCACAACACGAACGGTGCTTGCGCTACAGTTTTGTTCATGGTCGGCATGCAAAATGAGCAATTTGTTCATGGCGCTTACCAACACGGGATCTGGCTCGTATTCGGGCATGGTAACTTGTCCGAAAGTCATATTCAAATAATTCGCCACATAGTCCAAGCTGTTCTTTGGATAAACGGAAGGATGGCCGTTGCGTTTTTTATAGATCATGGCGCAGATGGTAGGCATCTTGGCCATCAATCGGATGATGGTTCTATTGATGGATTCTTCTGAGCGGTGCGGGTTCAATGCCTTTGGATAGTATAATCCGAGTGCTGCCACCATGCTTGAAAGCTGACCCATGGGGTGAGAACCCGTGGGAAAGGAATTAAACATGGCAAGCAAGCCTTCGTTGGCGAGGGTATGTTCGCGGATGGCCTTTTCAAAATCGGCGTATTCTGTTGCATTGGGTAATTTTCCATAGAGCAACAGGTAAGACACTTCCAAGAAAGAGGCATGTTCTGCCAGGTCTTCAATGGAGTAGCCTCTGTGGTGCAAAATGCCTTCTTCTCCGTCGAGGAAGGTGATGGCGCTTTTGGTAGAGCCTGTATTTTTAAATCCAATATCCAGGGTGATGTGACCGGTAAGGTCTCTTAACTTGCTGATATCGATGGCTTTTTCACCTTCGGTTCCGGTGATTACTGGAAATTCGAATTCTTTACCTTCTACGATGAGTTTTACTTTTTCGGACATGGGTATTTAATAATACGGATTAGGCTACTGCGAATATAATCAATCGCCCGAGAACCGCCAAGGTTGGTGGACAACTCACGGAAATGGTTACATCCGGTTAATAAATACGTTCAGCTCTGAAGAGGTTTGCCTTCGCCGCTTATTTCATTGAATCCTTTGGCAGTCAATTGAAAGCGCGTTTTGCGAATTCGATCAACGTCGAAGTTGCTCATCACTTGGTTGTTGTTGCCAATGGCTTTGATGTAGCGATAGTGGTGCAATTGACGCATGATGTCTACAGCCACATTTACGGCCAAGCCGGTATCTTCTACCACGGTGAGCGGGGTTTCAGCATGGATCAGGCACATCAGCACCTTGCGTTCATCGTCCCCGATTTCAAACATCAGTCGAATTTTTCTGGACGCATTTGCGGGAAGAACAGTACTTCCTGAATGCTTTGTTGGTTGGTCAGCATCATGGTGAGTCGGTCGATTCCCACACCCAAGCCGCTGGTTGGGGGCATGGCATATTCGAGAGCTCTGACAAAATCGTGGTCGTAGGCCATGGCTTCTTCGTCGCCCCGTGCCGCCAACTTCAACTGGTCTTCAAATCGTTCGCGTTGATCGATAGGATCGTTGAGCTCGGTGTAGGCATTGGCGATTTCTTTTCCATTGACGAAGAGTTCGAATCGCTCTACCAATCCGGGTTTGGATCGGTGTTTTTTGGTGAGCGGACTCATTTCGATGGGGTAATCGGTGATGAAGGTGGGCTGTATGAGGTGTTTTTCAGCGCAGGCGCCAAAGATTTCATCGATGAGTTTGGCCACACCCATTTGGGCGGTGACTTCGCATCCCAATTTTTTGGCTTCGGCACCGAGTTCGGCCTCGCTTTTGCCTTCGATGTCGATGTTGCCATATTTTTTGATGGCTTCGGCCATGGTAAGGCGGGCGTAGGGCTTGTCGAAGGAGATTTGGTTTTCACCCAAGGTCACGTTATGGCTACCGGTAACATCCTTGGCGCATCGCTCCAGCATTTCCTCCACGAAATCCATCATCCAGTAATAGTCTTTGTAGGCAACATATATTTCCAGGGCGGTAAATTCGGGGTTATGGGTTCTATCGATGCCTTCGTTGCGGAAGTTTTTGGAGAACTCATACACGCCATCGAATCCGCCTACGATTAACCGTTTGAGATACAATTCATTGGCAATACGCAAGTACAGGGGAATGTCGAGCGCGTTGTGGTGGGTCATGAAAGGTCGGGCCGCCGCACCACCGTGAATGGTCTGCAAAATGGGGGTTTCCACTTCCATGTATCCTCTTTCGTTGAAGGTATTGCGCAGACTCTGGATGACTTTGGTGCGTTTGATGAAGGTTTCACGGAACTGGGGGTTCACCACCAAATCCACGTAGCGCATGCGGTAGCGTGCTTCGGGGTCGGTAAAGGCGTCATACACGTTTCCTTCTGCATCTTGCTTGGGCAGTGGGAGTGGGTTGAGGCACTTCGACAACAAAACGAGCTCGGTCACGTGCACGGAAAGTTCACCGGTTTGGGTGGTGAACACATGGCCTTTCACCCCGATGATATCACCGATGTCTAACAGTTTTTTGAAGACGGTGTTGTAGAGGTCTTTGTTTTCGTCTGGACAGATTTCATCGCGGTTGACGTAAATCTGCATCCGTCCGCTGGAGTCTTGCAAATCGGCAAAGGCGGCTTTACCCATGATGCGGCGGGTCATCAATCGACCGGCCAAAACAACCTCTTTCCATTTATTGTCCTCTGAGCTATCGGCGTAGTGCGACCGGATATCGGTGGCCAAGCAGTTCACTGGGTAGAGCGCTGCTGGGTAGGGGTCGATGCCCAATGCTCTAAGTTGTTCGAGCGATTGGCGACGGAGGAGTTGTTGTTCGTTTAGGTTGGTTTCCATGCGATTTGGCTTACAAAATTAGCCAAAATTCGCGATATTATTGGGGAGAATCCGAATCCTCGCTGGGTTCAGCGGGCGGGGATGAGCCAAAGGCTTTTTCCAATTCTTCTTTGGAGAAGAAGGTATTCTGTCCGATCACCATCACTGCCACACCCACGGTAATGCAGGCATCTGCGAAGTTCCAGATGGGCGAGAAGAAGACAAAAAACTGTCCACCCCACAGCGGTAGCCATTCTGGGAGATGTCCTTCCCACATGGGTGCATAGAACATATCGACCACTTGACCTTCAAACCAACCGCCGATGTAGTGATTGATATCGGCGTAAATCACGCCATAGAAGACAGAATCGATGATGTTGCCCATCGCGCCGGCAAGGACCAGTGCAATGCAGATGAGCAGGCCCCAGTTGGCGTTGTTGCGGATGCATTTTACCAGGTACCAAAAGCCGAACCCTGATACTACTAGGCGGAAGAAGGTAAGGACGAGTTTGCCGATTTTACCGCCGCCGAAGAGTTTCATGCCATAGGCCATGCCATCATTTTCGATGAAGTAGAGTTTAAACCAATCGCCGAAGATGGGACGGATTTCGCCCAGCATGAAATGGGTTTTGATGTAGATTTTGATGCATTGATCGAGGACGAGCAACAGCAAAATGGTGGCTATCGGAATCAAAAATTTCCGATTGTTGAGCAAAGACAGGTTTGGAGACATTGAAGATTAGCGCTTCAGTTTGGCTTCAATGGTTTGGGTGGTATGCGGTACGGCACGCAGGCGTTCTTTGGGAATCAATTTGCCTGAGGTTTTGCAAATGCCGTAGGTTTTATTTTCGATACGCACCAAAGCGGCTTCCAAATTATTGATAAATTTCAATTGGTGTGCGGCCAACTGGTTGAGGTTTTCTTTCTCAAACGTATCGGCACCATCGTCTAAGGTGAGGTAATTGTTGTTGGTACCCTCGCCACCGCTCTCACCATCTTTTAGGTTGGCTTGAATGGTTTTGAACTCGTCTTTGGCGATGTCCATTTTCTTCAAAATGATCTCTTTGAACTCTCGCAGTTCATCGTCGTTGTAGCGGGTCTTTTCTTTTTCCATGGCTTAGACTTTTTGAATGTGGATGTGCACGGGGTAATCATACACGTCGAGCACGTGCTCACTGTCTTCCGTTGTAATTTGGATGGAGTGGGCCAATACTTCTCCGCAAATATAAGTGTTAAAATGATTTACGCTTTCTTGTACGGCAGGATCTGCTTTAAAAAGCACTTGAATTCTGTCGGTAAGGTCGAGTCCGATGTCTTTCCTCAAATTCTGTACGCGGTTCACAAACTCGCGGGCCATGCCTTCGCGGTGCAATTCTTCAGAGATGGTGATATCCAGGGCCACGGTGGCGCCATTTTCGGAGGCAACGAGCCAGCCGGGCATGTCTTGTGTGGCGATGTCTACATCTTCTAACAGCAACTCAATGGGGTTACCGTTGAGCGATACTTGGATGTTGCCTTCGTTTTCCAGCTGCCTTATTTGGTCTTGTGAGAATGTTTGTACGATGGCGGCCATGGCTTTCATGTCGGCCCCGAGTTTTTTTCCCAACGTTTTGAAATTGGGTTTGATGCTTTTCACTAAGCTGGGGTGGTTGGCCGATACAAATTCAATTTCCTTCACGTTTACTTCGGAGCAAATCAGTTCGCTCATGTGTTGAACGGCTTGTTTTACTTCGGGTTTATCGGCGGGGAACAAGATTTTTTGCAGGGGCTGACGCACTTTTATTTTCTCTTTTTTGCGCAGGCTCAGCACCAGGCTGCACACTTGTTGTGCCAGGGCCATGGAGTGTTCCAGGGTAGGATTCACGGCGGCGGTATTGGCTTGGGGCCATTGGGTGAGGTGCACGCTGCTGGCGACATTGCCTTGGGCGATGCCTACGGTATTGAGGGCGCGGTACAGCCAATCGCTGAAGAATGGGGCGATGGGGGCTGTAAGTTGGGTAACGGTATTGAGGCAGCGGTACAGTGTTTCATAGGCGGCTTGTTTGTCGGCGTTGAGTTCGCCTTTCCAGAATCTTCGGCGCGACAGGCGCACGTACCAGTTGGAGAGTTGTTCACCCACGAAATCTTCGATGGCTCTGCCGGCGCGGGTGGGGTCATAATCGTTCAGGGCCGATTCCACTTCAATCACCAAGGAGTTCAATTTGCTGAGAATCCATCGGTCCATCTCACTAAAATGGGTGGGATCCACGGGGTCGTTGGCATCGAATTTATACTGATCGAGGTTGGCATAGATGGCAAAGAACCCATAGGTATTGTAGAGGGTACCAAGGAATTTTCTTTGCGATTCTACCACACCGTCCATGTCGAATTTGAGGTTGTCCCAGGGCTGGGCGTTGGTGACCATGTACCATCGTACAGCGTCGGCCCCGTATTTGGCTACGGTTTCAAATGGGTCGATGGCATTGCCGAGGCGTTTGCTCATTTTGTTGCCATTTTTATCGAGCACCAAACCGTTGGCGATGACATTTTTGAAGGCTACGTCATCGAACAGTAGGGTAGCGATGGCGTGGAGGGTAAAGAACCAACCGCGGGTTTGGTCAACGCCTTCTGCGATGAAATCGGCAGGGAAGTTCTGCTTAAAGATGTCTAGATTTTCGAAGGGTGCGTGCCACTGGGCATAGGGCATTGCGCCACTGTCAAACCAAACGTCGATGAGGTCGAGTTCGCGGGTCATGGGCTTGCCGGAGGGACTCACCAGGGTAATGCGATCGACGTAGGGGCGGTGCAGGTCGTTGGTAAGTTCTTCTGCCGATTGGTTGAGGCCGAGTACTTGGTTGGCTTTGGCGATTTCTTGGTTGAGTTCGGCGATGCTACCGATGCAGATTTCTTCGCTGCCGTCTTCGCTGCGCCAGATGGGCAGGGGGGTACCCCAGAAGCGAGAGCGGGAGAGGTTCCAGTCTACGAGGTTTTCGAGCCAGTTGCCGAAGCGACCTTCGCCGGTGGAGGCGGGTTTCCAGTTGATAGTTTTGTTGAGGGCTACCAATCGATCTTTCACTGCGGTGGTGCGCACAAACCAGCTTTCCAGGGGGTAATAGAGGATGGGTTTGTCGGTTCGCCAGCAGTGGGGGTAAGTATGCTCGTATTTTTCAACTTTGAAGGCTTTGTTTTCGAGTTTGAGTTTGATGGCGATGCGCTCATCCACGCCGAGGTATTTGTCGCGCCCTTGTTTTTGGGCTTCGGCGGTTTTTTCTTCTTCGGTGAGGTAGGCTTCTTTGACGTATTCGCCGGCAAAATCAGTTACGCAGTCTAGGAATTTTCCTTTTTTATCGACGAGTGTGAGCGCGCCGATGCCATTTTCGCGGGCTGTATTAAAATCGTCGGCTCCGAAGCTAGGGGCGATATGAACGATACCGGTACCATCTTCGGTAGATACGAAGTCGCCCAGCACCACTCGGAATGCTTCGCCTTCCTCGGGTTGGGCGTAGGGAAGGAGTTGGTGGTAGTGGGTACCGGCCAATTCACTGCCTTTTTTGGTGTTGATTTTTCTCCAGGGCAGGATTTTTTGCTGTGGGGTATAATCTTCCAGGGGGGCTTCAGCGCCTTCGGCGCTGAAGTATTTTCCTACCAAGGCCGATGCCAAAGTCACTTTGATTTTCGCACCGGTGTAGGGATTGGAAGTCTCAATTTGGTCGTAGTCGATGTCCTTGCCTACCGCCAATGCTGTATTGCTGGGCAAGGTCCATGGGGTGGTTGTCCAGGCGAGAAAATACTCATCCTCCGTTCCTTTTAACTGAAACTGCGCCACGATGGTGGTGTCTTTTACGTTTTGGTAGGTGCCGGGCTGGTTCAATTCGTGACTGGAGAGACCGGTTCCCGCCGCGGGTGAGAACGGTTGAATGGTATACCCTTTATACAAGTAACCTTTTTCGTGCAGTTGCTTGAGCAGGTACCACAGGCTCTCAATGTAGTTGTTTTCGTAGGTGATGTAGGGGTTGTCGAGGTCTACCCAGTACCCAATTTGCTTGGTGAGTTCGTCCCACCGGTCTTTGAACATCAGTACATCGGCCCTGCACTCTTTGTTGTAATCTTCCATGGAGATTTTGGTGCCGATGTCTTCCTTTTTGATGCCCAAGCGCTTTTCTACTTGAAGTTCGATGGGGAGTCCGTGGGTATCCCATCCGCCTTTGCGGGCAACGCGAAAACCTTGTTGGGTTTTGTATCTGCAAAAAATATCCTTGATGGCGCGGGCCATCACGTGGTGGATGCCTGGCATACCATTGGCGCTTGGCGGTCCTTCGAAAAAGGTAAAGCTGGGTGCATCGGCGCGTTGATCAACGCTCTGTTGAAACACCGATTCTTGCTCCCAAAAAGCAAGGATTTCCGCTTCAATTTGCGGCCAATTCAATTGTTTGAGTGTAGGATACATTCGCAGATAAACTGAAAAAGTACAAATTTACTGAATTCCTACGGGAATGTGCCCATTGCATGGCAAAGGACCGCATTGATTTAGAATCGGATGGTCTCTACAAAATCATTGAGCGTTTGGTAGGGATTTCGGATGTAGGTGCGGGTGAATTTGGTATTGAATTGCTGCGAGTCGGTGAGTTCTATATCGAATTGAACGGTATCCAAGGCGTACAAATTCACAGTGTACATATTTTCCATGAGGATTTGCGCGGTGTCGCCACTTTGGATGTTGCGATAGAAGGTTTGGGTATCGCGCACGTAAACGGAATTGTAGTTATATCCTCCGTAACTAACGACGGTTTTGTTATACACCCGGTTGGACTGGTTGTTTTGCAAAATTTGCAAAATCTTGAAGCGATAATCTTCTTTAAACCACCAATCGCAGGAGGAAATGGTGAGCAGCAACAGGGCAATCAGGCCCAATTTGTACGGTGTTTTCATGTTAGGGATTGAGGCGGATTTTTAAACCTATGTTAAACTGGTAGAGGGTGTTTTTGGATTTGTAACTTTCAATTTGCTTGAAGCCGATGTTTTGGATTCGTTCGCTGGTAATGCCGGGGGCGATGACTTCCCGGGTTTTGAGGTTTTGGGTGGTAGCATAATCGATGTGCGACTCGATTCGGGTGATTCTAAAATCCAGGGTGAGCGACACCGCTTGGGTGAGTTGATTTTCATATTGGATGAAACCGGCAATGGGCGGGAAAAAGTATTGCAGGTTTGGGATGAACTCTCTTTTGATGAGTATGATACTGTCGGCGCCCAGCTTGCGGTTGAAATATAGTTTGGAGGTGTCTGACAGATCCGGTGCTGATTTCCTTTTGAAGCTCCCTAGGCCCGCGCCTAAACCAACGGAAAGGGTTGATCCGGGAAGACTATGATATACATAGGCCATTTGCAAGGTGGTGGTGTTGCATTGGAAATCGGTGGGTTGATTTCGGGTATGGTGCATACCCCAACGGAAGTTATTGCTGGGTTGAATTTGCAGTTCAAATGAATACCAGGGCGATTCTCCCAAGCGGGGTTCGGGTGATTGAGAGAAGGCACGCTCAACGAGTCCATAGCCCGCGCTGGCATTCAAAAACACGGGAAATGTCTTTTGGAATTCGGCGTTGAGGTAGGGCGTAACGTGAGGATTTACTGGGGCAGTAATGGTGTACAGTTTTTCTTTTTGAAAGGTGTCGACGGTTTCAACGGTGCTCAAATCCGACAGTGAAAAACTGCGGGGTACGGCATAGGGTTGGTGTTTATTGACGAGGTAGACCAGGGGTATGGTGAGGGCATCGGTGCTGAAGTTTAGCACGCCAATGGCAACCAGGGCCAATGCGTCCCAGTTGTTGTATCGGCTGTGGGGATTTCGGTTGGCGAGAAAACCCACGGCGATCACGGGGGTGACGGTGGTTGTCAGGGCCACTGGAAAAGCTTTCAGTTTGGTTTGGGGGATGGCAATGTTGCGCATTTTTCCGGTGGTGTCGCTCACTTCGAGAATGACCGAGGTGCCGGTCAATTTTCGGTATTGGAGGTAGTAGGAACTATCGTATGGATGCGCGTAGATTTTGGGCTGTCTGGTAACCAGTTTGGGTTGGTTGTTGTGGATCAACAGGTTTTGTTGCGACAGGTATTCGGCAACGGGTGTCGACAGTTGCACGGAGGTATGACTGCTGCGGAAGGCGCTATTGCAACTGGCAAAGAGTAGGGCGATGCTAATGATAAAGAGGCATTTACGCAACATACTTACAATAATAGGGTACAGATGCGGAAAGTGGGTGAATGGCTTGGCAGGAATCGACAAACGGGATTTGGGCAAAAAGAGAGGGGCGGCCGTTGGCCGCCCCTCTTCAAATTGTATGCTTGTGGAGATTAGTCAACCATCAACTTGCGGCTACCTACACCGTCGTTGAATTGCATTTGCACTACATAAATACCTGCAGGCACGTTCAATTCGTATACGTTGTGGATACCGGTCACGTTGAACTCACGCACTACGCGACCGTTCAAGTCAATCAAAGTAGCACCGGTCAACACGCGATTTTCCCAGTTGTTGTGGATGATCAATTGGTTTTTGGCTGGGTTAGGAGCCAAAGTTACGTTTGAACCCAAATTGGTTTCTTCGATACCTACAGAGGCAACCAAGCCCAAAGTAACCGCAATACGTGGCGCCATGTAGCCCATTACTGAATCTACATATTTCATCGCTTTGGTTTTGCTCCACATGGGGTTAGAGGCTTTGATACCCGCCAAAATCACAGGAGGATTGTATGGAGGATTTGGCAATGCCTTGATTTTTGTTGTATCGTACCACTCGTGTGGACCTGAAGCGTTGGCCAAGCCCGCGATGGGGAACAAACCATCAACGCCTTTGTTTAATTTGTTGGCTTCCGTGGTGTACACGTCCATTACTTTTCCTTTGTAAGGAGCGGTATTGCCCAAGCGTTGGCAGCGAGACATTGCATCGAAACCACCGCTTACTTCAACCACTTGCAAGGTAGTACCAGGTACGTTTACCATGCCGGTAGTGTAGGGCGCAAATGGATCCATGATAGAGTGAGACCAGATCAAAGGAATTTCACCGGCTTCCATCCAAGCAGAGTCACCAATGGCACCACCCACAGCGAAAGCCAATTTGGCGTTTGAGGTGTATCCTACGTGGTTAGATTTGCAGAAACCACCCATGGCTGGGTTGTCCACACCGATACCGAAACGGTCACCCCAAATGGTGTCGTTCACCATCACTTTACCAGTTGTTGCATCGCGGAATTTGATGCCCTTGATTTCGCTCTGACGGTCGATGCTGGCGTAAGCACTGGTGATGTAACCACCCGTACCGTTACCACCTACAGCGATTTTTGTGGTGTCGATGTTGTAAGGGTTACCGCCTTCTTTCACGCTTTTCTTCATGAAACGAACGCAAGTAGCCAAATCTTGAACGCCTTTGTAAGCGGCATTGATGATCCCTTGTTTACGGGCATCAACGGTTGCTGCTGCAGGGTTCCAGCCCATGCGGTAGGTCATAGAGGCAACTACGTAACCACGCTTGGCCAATGACATACAGAAAGCCACAGTTGCACTGTCGTCTTTGTAACCAACAGGACTGTTGTTAGAGTAACGGGGCAAGAAAGAACCCGTGTGGGTGAAAATGATCAACGGTCTGTTGCTAGCACCATCTTGGGGCTCGTAGATGTCGGCAGACATGGCCACGAATCCAAACCCTGGAGCCATAGAAACTTTGCTGGTCAAAGTGGGCGTACCTGTGAGTACAGTGTAGTTGTCACCGTACACCACGTTTTTGGTAACCTTGATCTTGTCGGCAGTCAAAACTTCGTCCACATATTTAATCTGGGCGATTGCGCTTGAGGCCAACACAACTGACAAGGTAGCGAGTAATGTTTTTTTCATATTGTTTTATTTGGTTTATTTACAAACTTAGGGAATTATATCAAACTTATTATCTTTCAATTATAAGTCAAAATAGACAGAGAAATAGGCCATTCTACCAATTCTTGGTCCGCCATACACTTGCATCACTTTATTATTGGTGAGGTTGCTGGCGCCTATTTTGATCATCGCTTTGTATTTGGGCACTACCTTAGAAAACATAACATCTAGCAGGTAGTAGGTGGGAACATCGCCGGTGAATTGCGGACTGCCTTCGAATCGAAATCCTTGGATCCATTTGTAGTTAACACTGAATCCGAGGTTCTGAATTTTGAGTTTTTTAAGCGCCAAATTTTGACCTCCCAAAGACAAATTGAATTTATTTTTTGGGGTATTAAAGGCCGGAATGATGGGGTCTAGGTTGTTGGTTTTGTTCAATTGGTTGAACGAGTAGTTCACGCCGGCTGTGTAGTTTTTGGCGAAGAAATAGTTGGTTCCGATGCTCACACCCATGGTGGTTACGGTGCTTTCGGCGTTGGTTGCAATGCGGTAAATTTGTCCGCCAGAAATATAATTGATGGTATAATCAATGGTGGGGTCGATACCAATTTTGTATCCAATAAAGTCTTCGTAATAGCTGAAGTAGGCACTGGCATCGATGTTGAGTTTGTTGGATGCCATGAACGATTTGTAACCCACTTCAATGCTTTTCACTTTTTCGGGGCGTACGGGGTCTACATTGAACCACTGCAACTTTTTCAAATCGGTGGTTAGGCCACTCAACGCATCGTACAGTGAAGGAATGGTCACCAGGCTGTCGTACCCAGAGATGTTACCCAGCAAGATGGCTCTTCCTACGTTGTAGTACAGGTATTGATCGGCGAGCGTAGGATTGCGCACCCCAGCCGAGAGGCTTACGCGGTAATAGGTGATTTTGTTGGGGGTGTAAACCATGGATGCGGCGGGCGAAAAGATGAAGGGGAAGTTGATGTTTTTATCGACTCTTGCCGTGGCATTGATTTTTAGTTTGTTGTCTTTGGAGCGCTGCTCGATACCGCCATACACACCAAATTCGTGGTTGCGGATGACGCGACCGTTGGTATCAGAGAAAATGGTTCCCAGGGAGTTGGGCGTATACAATCGTCCTGAAAAACCGGTGGTAAAATTGGTTTTGTCTGCCAGTTTGAACTTGTGTTCGCCTTGGAAGTGGTAGAGGGCACTTTTGTCGTAGAACCCGCTGCCCCCTTCGCCGAAGCTTCGGAGGGTGGTGATGGCATTTTTCAGGCTATCGAACCGCTCTGTGCCGGGCTCGAACCGTTGGTAGGTATTGGGCTGTATGGAATGGGGCATGCCTTGCCAGTTGTTTTTGCGATCGGCCAGGGCTGCACACTGCTGGTGCCAGGCTACGAGGGAGTCGCGGTTGTTGGCCATAACGGCATCCAATTCATTGAACCAGTTGGGGTTGGAAAACCAGTCGCCGGTGGGGTAACCGGGCAATTTGCGCATTTTGGGGACATAGCGATTTTTCCAATAGGAGTAGTAGTCGCCGCCCCACAAATCGTCTTGTTTGGCCGCTTTTTGCATGAGCAGTGCGGTGAACACGGCATCGTAGGTTTTGCCGGCGTCTTCGTGGGTGGCATAGACCCGCAGAAAGCCATTTTTGTCTTTGTATTCGAAGCGATTTTGTAAGAATTTAATGTCGCGCAGACTATAGCGGTTATCGCCTTGATACACGGTGGTTCCCATGCCGTAGTTGACTTGGTATTCGAACTGTCGGGCGCCGGTGGGCTTGGGCCGGTAGGCGGTCATGAAAGACGTTTTGAAATTGTAGGTATTGTAATCTACGATGTCTTTTTCCATGTAGCCTTGGCGATTGAATCGCATCAAGCCGGGGTAGTCCCATTTTTGTGCTTTTGCTGTGGCGTCGTTTTCACCGGGTCTGAGGATTTCATCGCCGTAGCGGTTCACGGCATCATAGCGGCCGGGGTTGAGGATATTATTGACACTATCCATAGGTCCGCCCGACTTCACAGCATCCATGTTATCGGCTTCCCAATCGTAGGCTTGCATGTAGAAGAGGTTGGCTTTCATGGCCCATTTTTCGGCACCGGCTTTTCCGAATGCTTTGGCGTAGCGCACGGCGGTTTCGGTGAGTCCGCGTTCGGCGACCTTTTGTTTCACTTGCAGGCCTTGGTATTTGAAGGGGTCTTTGGTTGTCATGGAGATAACGCCATTGAACGCACCAGGACCATAATAGGCGCTGGAGGCACCCACCACAATTTCTTGGTTGAGTACATCGAGTTCGCTGGCGCCGAGGAAGTTTCCGAGGGAGAAGTTCAACCCGGGAGATTGGTTGTCGACCCCATCAATCACTTGCAGGGTTCTCACGGGGGAGGTGCTGTTGAAGCCGCGGGTATTGACGATGCGGAAACCGAGGCTGGCGCTAGTAACATCGACTCCTTTGAGGTGGCCGAGGGCTTCGTAGAAGTCCGAGGCCGGGGTTTCGCGGATGCTCTGCGCACCCATACTTTCTACGGTAAGGGGCGATTCTTTCAGTTTTTCTTTGAGGCGATTTTGTTTGATGTTTACCTCGCCAATTTTTTCGGCATTGTTGGGTGCAGTAGTATCGCGGGACGACGATTGGGCTCCCAAATGTATATACGAAAAAAAGAGGACAATTCCTAGTAGTAAGCGTGATTTCATAGGCAATGAATGCGTATCAATGGGTTGCAAGATAGTAAAGTTTTGAAATTGTAACGACAAAATGCGTAAACCAACCCTTAAGGAGCGATGATTTTTGCGTAAACTTGCACCTCTAATTATGGTAGGCAATGAAACACTGCTGCGGGCTTGGGATCTGATTTGCACGGCCCGATCGATGGCAAGCATCTACGAGGAAAACCGTCCGATCACCAAGTACGTTCACAGCACATCGAAAGGCCACGAGGCCATTCAGATTGCTACGTCTATGCACTTGAAGACGATTGATTATGCCTATCCTTACTACCGTGATGAGTCGATGTTGTTGGCCATGGGCATGCAGCCTTATGAGTTGATGTTGCAATTGTTGGCCAAGGCCGATGACCCATTCAGTGGCGGCAGAACGTATTATTCACATCCGTCGTTGAACCGACCGGACATCGTAAAGATGCCCCATCAGAGTTCGGCTACGGGGATGCAGACCATTCCAGCCACTGGGGCGGCTCACGGCATCAAATATTTGGAAAGTCAGCAGTTGATTACCAGCGCCGAGATGCCCATCGTTTTGTGTTCGTTGGGTGATGGCTCGGTAACCGAGGGGGAAGTGGCCGAAGCGTTTCAAATGGCCGTATTGCACAAATTGCCCATTTTGTATTTGATTCAGGACAACGATTGGGGGATTTCGGCCAGTGGCGATGAGATGCGTGCCATGGATGCGTTTGATTATGCGTTGGGCTTCAAGGGCATGCGCAGGGTAAGAATCAACGGCAGTGATTTTGTTCAGTGTTACGATGAGATGGCCAAGGCCATTGAATATGTGCGGGAAGAGCGTGCGCCGATGTTGGTGCATGTGAAGGTTCCGTTGTTGGGACATCACACCAGTGGCGTGCGGAGTGAGTGGTACCGCGATGATTTGGAAAAGCACATGCGCATGGATCCTTTGCCACGATTGAAGGACCTATTGCTGTCGCTGGGAGAGGATGATGCCAGTTTAGAAACGGTACGCGCAATGGCAGAGGCCAAGGTGTTTGAGGATTTTGAGCGCGCGAAGGCGGCGGCAGACCCAGCGCCAGATAGCTTGTTGCACCATGTGTTAGCGCCATCGCCCATCGACCAAGAGCAGGGGGAACGTTCGCCTGAAGGTGCCGAAACAGTGATGATGGTTGATGCGGCGTTGCATGCGGTGGATGAAATTTTGCGCAAACACCCCGAGGCGTTGTTGTACGGACAGGATGTGGGATATCGGTTGGGCGGTGTATTCAGGGAGGCTGCTAAGCTGGCAGACAAATATGGTGAAAACCGGGTGTTTAATACGCCCATCCAGGAGGCATACATAGTAGGTAGTACGGCGGGGATGAGTGCGGTGGGAGCAAAGCCCATTGTAGAGATACAATTCGCCGATTACATCTGGCCGGGTGTGAATCAGTTGGTGACAGAGTTGAGCAAGAGTACGTATTTGAGCATGGGGAAATTCCCTGTGGCCTGTGTGATACGGGTGCCAACGGGTGCTTATGGCGGCGGGGGACCTTACCACAGCGGTACGGTAGAGAGTTCGATATTACCCATCAAAGGGATAAAAATTGCTTATCCTAGTAACGCTGCGGACATGAAGGGCTTGATGAAATCGGCCTATTATGATCCCAATCCGGTGGTGATGTTTGAGCACAAGGGTTTGTATTGGAGCAAGGTTCCGGGCACTGATTTGGCCAAAACGCCTGAGCCTGATGAAGATTATGTGGTGCCTTTTGGAAAAGCCCGCATCGCCTTGGCGGCTTCTAATGAGGCTGTCGATTCGGGAGAATCGGTGGGTGTGGTGACTTACGGTATGGGTGTTTATTGGGCCATGAATGCCGCCAAGGCGATGCCTGGGCAGGTGGAAGTGTTGGATTTGCGGACATTATCGCCCTACGACGAAGAAGCGGTGATAGCGTTAACCCAAAAGCATGGCAAAGTATTGGTGCTCACGGAGGAAACCCTGAGAAACAGTTTTGCGGAAGCGTTGGCGGGAAGAATCTCCCAAGCGTGTTTTCAA
>VGFS01000029.1 GCA_016868785.1 Bacteroidota bacterium | reverse complement strand
CATGCTGCTAACAATTCTAAGTTGGTTCCTTTATGGATGAAGCCAAACAACGATACCTTGTTCATCGCTCCTTTCTCCTTTGAAATGTTGACCACTGTATCAAATATCAATGCGCAAGGTCAGTACTCTATCCCAACCTTCTGGTTGAATAACTCATTGTTGGGTACCAGCACCGTAAAATCTACCGACATAGAAAACGCCTCTGTATCTGCTAATCAAGTAGCTACCGAAGTAGGTGTTGCCGCAAGTGCTTCTGCTAGCGGTCAGACTTTGAACATCAAATACAAATTGAAAGCTTTTGCTCCAGAAGCAGGCAACTATTATGTATCAGTTTTCGTTGTTGAAAAGAAAGTTAACGCAAAGCAAACCGTATCAGGTGCTGGTGAAGTTGCCATGGACCACGAACACGTAATTCGTGCTTCTGCTCAGGCTGATGCTAATGGCAAACCAGTTGCCTTCTCTACTTCTGCCATTATGAGCAGCCCTGCTGCCAACGCAGAAGTTGAAAAGTCGTTGTCTTGGACTTACTCTGCAATCCCACAAGCCGTGAAAGACAAATATGCTTCTTTCGGTTTGCCTTGGTGGAGCTGGAACCCAGCCAACACAGCTGTGGTTGTAGCCGTTTGGAGAAAAGTAACCGACAACCCAATGAAGCCTTGGTTCTTGATCAACGCTGCTTGGGCTGACGTGAAATAATTTCACTCAATCATAAAACCATAAAAACAGAGGGCCTCGTCTAAGACGAGGCCCTCTGTTTTTATTTCAATACCCATCTCAAAACAAACCGCCACCAAACTCTACCATACACCAATCAGCGGAAATCCATCCCAAAACGTAACAAAGTGCCCCGCTCATTCGACAGGCTATCGCGCCGCGAGAATCCTCCAGTCGATTTTAAAATCACACAGGCTATTTCCCCTTGAAATCGGCCTTGCGCTTCTCCACAAATGCCGCCATCCCCTCTTTCTGATCCTCTGTTGCAAACAGCATGTAGAAATTCTTCCGCTCAAAATACAACCCCTCTTGCAAGTGACTATCAAACGCCTTCAACACGCTTTCCTTGGCCATTTGCACAGCAATTGGCGACTTGCCCGCAATGTCAGACGCCAACTGAATCGCTTCATCCAAATACAATTCTACCGGCACAATTTTATTGATTAATCCCGCAGCCTTCGCTTCCTCTGCAGTAATAAATTTCCCGGTCAACACCATCTCCATCGCCCTAACCTTACCAACCGCGCGCGTCAATCGTTGAGTGCCCCCCGCACCAGGCATCACGCCAATATTGATTTCGGGCTGACCAAATTGCGCAGTCTCACTGGCAACAATCATGTCGCACAACATACACAACTCACAGCCACCACCCAAGGCAAATCCCGACACAGCCGCAACAATGGGCTTTTTTGTCTTCCTGATACTATCCCAAGTGCTAAACTGATCGATTTTTAACATGTCGATCGACGTACGGCCCGCCATCTGCTTGATATCGGCGCCCGCAGCAAACGCCCGCTCATTGCCGGTTATTACAATCGCCCTTACGGCATCATCATTGTCCAATACCTGCAACGCATCCCGAATCTCACCCATCAACTGAAGGTTGAGCGCATTCAATTCTTTCGGACGGTTTAACTGAATTTTCGCCACATAAGGAGCCACTTGGGCATCTACCAAAATAAATTCGTACGACATGCCACGAAGTTAATCGTTTCTACCCGTTCATCACACCCCGCAACAATACCTGCTTCTCAAATACCCACACCATACACCAGGCAATCGCCAACCCCAACAAAGCACCAAAGAACACATCGCCCACGTAATGCACACCCAAATAAACCCTGGAATACGCTATCGCCGATGCCAGATACATCAATCCCAAACGCCAACGACGACCCAGCCCCAGCAACGTCATCGCCGTGGCGAAAACCGCAAAAGAATTGGCTGCATGACTGCTCACAAACCCATACCTGCTACCCGGCTTACCGTCTGGCAATCGCGGGTGCAATGTTTCCTCAAATGCCGGTCTCACCCGCGCAAACCCCGGTTTAAATATGTGTGAACTGATACTGTCGGCCAACCCAAAAGATGCCACAGTAAGCAATATCGGCACCCAACACTTCACCCCAAATTTTCGCCAAAACAAGACCAAAAACACCACATACAAAGGCACAAAAGCCCATTTGCTGCTCAGAAATATCATCATCGGATCCAAAGCCGGCAAAGCCCAGCGCTGGTTAATGAGCATAAATAAATCGCGGTCAATGAAATCCAAAAGAAACAACATCATCAACGAAGATCAACTTTTCTGTGAAACTACCACAATCCGGGGCGATATTCTTGCCTCGAAACTCCCCAACTGATCGTCGCCAAACACATCCAAAACCCGCAACCCTGCTGCCTCATGCAACGCCACCAACCTCGCTCGATCAAAGATGCGCACTTGTTCCTGAAAAGCAAACAATTGGCCCCCATCGCGCACTTCAATGTCCTTTACAATGTGCGTTTCTGTGCGATATTTTCGGGTAAAAAATTCATAGCCCCCTCGCGCCAATCGCGCTTCTTGTGGCAACAAATCCAACACCGATGCTACATTAAGATAGTCCTGAACTACATGCCCGCCCTGTTCACACGCAGCCGCCATGTTCATCAACACCCGTTGATCGTCTGCAGAATCATCAAAATAGCCAAAACTTGTAAACAGGTTGAACACCGCGTTCATATTCGGAACTGGATATGGTGCCCTCATGTCGTGCACCTGGAAATGAGCACCACCTACACCCAAACTCTTGGCGATATTGATACTATTTTCACTCAAATCCAGCCCCCACACCTGCAAACCCCGCGAAGCCAAATGCGCACTATGCCTACCTTTGCCACAAGCCACATCCAATACCTTCATCCCGGAGGTTAGTCCCAAATGCGACACCAAACGATCCATAAATGCCGACGCCTCCGCCTCATTGCGATGCGCGTACAAAGCGTGATAATAGGGCGTGTCAAACCAAGATTCAAACCATTTCATTCCCACAAGCGAATATTTTTCAAAGGTAGTGTAACTTTTGGCATCCCTTTCGCGTATTAACCAACAGCTGCATGACGGTATCGGAATATAACAAGTGCGTGGACCTCCACAGCAGTGCGATTTTCCGATTCGCGCTTCAACAATTGCGCAACCCTGATGACGCCAAAGAGATCGTACAAATTACCTTCGAAAAACTCTGGATGAAACGAGAATCTGTGAATATCGACACCGCCAAAAGCTATTTGTTTACAACGGCTTATCATAGCATTGTCGATTCATGGCGATCACAAAAAACCACCGAAGACATTGATCAACTGTTACCCGGAAAGCACCCCAGCACAGACAGTGGCAACTATACTGGCTTGATGGAAGTGCTAGAAAAAGCGCTAACCCAAATCAGTCAAATTCAGCGTACGGTTATTTTGCTGCGCGATTACGAAGGCTATTCGTATGCTGAAATTGGCGAAATCACCGGACTCAATGAAGCGCAAGTAAAAGTGACCATTTTTCGCGGACGTCAAGCCCTCAAAGACATCCTCGGCAACCCCAACAACCTCATCTAATCGCAATGAAACCGGCTCAAATTTCTGAAGAACAAGAATGGCAGTTGTTTGAACTGTTGGAAGGCAATCTCAGCGACAAAGACTCCGCTGAATTGTTGAAGGCGATGGAATTCGACCCCCAGTTAAAAGCCCATTATATCGCGCTAAAGCAAACCTATTTGACGCCAAGTCAGGTTATTTACCCCAACGCCCAAGCATTGAAAAAATCGGGTGCCGGTAAACGCGTATTTTTCTACACCTCCCTTGGTGCCGCGGCAGCATTGGCCATCCTTTGGTTCTTCAAAGCAACCACCGTTACCCAGCCCGCTACGATGTCGCAATCCAATTTGGCGAAACAATCATTGAACAACGAGTCAGCGCCAAAACCAATGAAAACAGAGCCGTTCACCGTCGAATTCAATGACCAAGCCCACAAAGGATGCGTAACCCTACCAGATTTAACCGCACGCGGAAAACAACCAGATGGCCAAACGGTTGAGATCAATCCATCGGGTAGCAAGCAACCCATAAACCCATTGATTACCGCCACCGAGCCCGTTCGGAACACCAAAAACGCAAGCGACAGCAATAAAATTCGCAGCAGCATTGAGGTGTTTACATCTCAAAACAAACCGAACAACAATGCGCAAAACGCTTCCCAATCGCAGGCAATTGTTGCGGCATTGTCTGTACGTCCGCCCAAAACCAAAAAAGAACTGCTTCAATCGTTTTATCAAGACGCGAGGCGGATGGTAGAAAATGGACACCTGCCTCATATCAAGGTAAAAGCGGAAAATCGCGATCAAGATTGGATGCCCGAATTCCAAGTAGGACTAACCTTAGAAAAAAATGTCATTTTAACTTCTTTCAACCCATAAACCAGCAACAGTATGATTCAAAAAACCATCATCGCAACCCTATTGGCCCTGCTTAGCGGGACGCCTTTACTTCGTTCACAGTCGATTGACACCACCCATATAGACACCCTTATTTCCATTACGGATAGCTTAGTATCTGAAGTAATCAAGGAAATCAAGAAAGAAATCAAAGAGGAGGCCATCGACATGAAAATCGACATCAAAGACGGGATCGATGAGATCGAGGTCGAAATCATCGATAGAGACACCTTTCGCATCGTTAGACGTCCCCGCAAACCCAAAGCTACAATCGAAGAAACGAGACAATACTGGGGCTACAATTCCCAAACCATCGATGAGGCGAGCATGAAAAACCTCACCACAGCCAAGGGGAATCAATCCAATTATTTGCCCGAACTCAGCAACGCCAAAAGTATCCACTTCGGCATTGAACAACTGTGGGGCTTCAACCTCATTCGAGGAAAAGTAAGGGTGTTTACAGGCATTCGGTACGACATTCACAATTATCGTTTTCAAAACGAGTTCACTCGATTATCAGAGAATCAGCCAGAATTCACTGCAGTGGAAATTGGTGGCCCGTTGATCGACCCAATCCCCGTGGAAAAATCCAAATTGGTGGTCAACTACATTGGCGTGCCCGTTGCCCTGGGTTTTCAGGACAAGCCGGGCGATAATTCCAAATTCAGCGCGAAAGTGGGGGTACACACCGGATATAGGGTTAGAACCCATACCAAGATCAAACAAACCGGCGGAAACGTAGAAAAACAGTTCGACGACTTCAACCTCAACGATTTTTACATTTCGCCCTTCGTGAACATCAACTACGGCGACATGGGACTCTACTTGCGATACCCCATGACCGACCTGTTTAAAAAAGGACAAGGCGCCAATACCCAAGCCATTCAATTCGGCATCACGCTAAAGATGAGTTAAGACATTCCACATAGGCTAATTATGTTGGTTTAACCGATTAGAGCCCCGTCGATGACGGAGCTTTTTTCGTGAAAGACCACCCGTTTTTCGTATCTTTGTGGCAATAAAAAAAGCCATGAGTCAACGTCAATGGACCCCCATCAAAACGTATTCCGACATTCTGTTTGAACAGCACGGAAACATCGCCAAAGTGAGCATCAACCGCCCCGAAGTTTACAACGCCTTCCGTCCGCAAACCGTGATGGACATGCTCGACGCGTTCGACGTTTGTCGCGAAAGAGCCGATATTGGGGTGGTAATCCTCACTGGGGTGGGCGATAAAGCCTTTTGCTCTGGTGGCGACCAAAATGTAAAAGGCGTGGGCGGGTATATAGATGACAACGGCGTTCCCCGACTCAATGTATTAGACCTACACAAGAAAATCAGATCCCTACCAAAGCCCGTTGTTGCCATGGTCAATGGTTATGCCATTGGGGGCGGACACGTACTTCACGTTGTGTGCGACCTAACCCTCGCTGCTGAGCATGCCAAATTCGGACAAACAGGCCCCAAAGTGGGTAGCTTCGATGGTGGATTTGGTAGTAGCTATCTGGCCCGACACATCGGCCAAAAGAAAGCCCGCGAAATCTGGTTCTTGTGCAGACAGTATACCGCAGAAGAAGCCGAAAAAATGGGCATGGTGAACAAAGTCGTTCCCCTGGAAATGCTCGAAGACGAAACCATCGATTGGTGCAATACCATGTTGGAACGTTCGCCCATGGCACTCCGCATGCTCAAACGCGCTTTCAATGCAGAACTCGATGGCCAACACGGCCTCATGGAACTCGCTGGCGATGCCACCCTGTTGTACTATCTCACCGAGGAAGCCCAAGAAGGAAAACACGCCTTTTTGGAAAAGCGCAAGCCCGATTTCCAACAGTTCCCCAAGTTCCCATAAACCGGCAAAAAACCTTACCTTTGCACCACGAAATTCTACCATAGAATCATGAAAATCAAAGTAGCCAATCCCGTAGTAGAGCTTGATGGTGATGAAATGACCCGCATCATTTGGCGCTTCATCAAAGACAAATTGATCCTTCCTTATTTGGATGTTGATATCAAATATTTCGACCTTGGCATGGAACACCGCGATGCTACCAATGACCAGGTAACCATCGACGCAGCAGAAGCCATCAAACAATACAACGTTGGAATCAAGTGTGCTACCATCACCCCCGACGAAGCCCGTGTGGAAGAGTTTGGCTTGAAACAAATGTGGAAGAGCCCCAACGGAACCATCCGCAACATTTTGGACGGAACCGTTTTCCGCGAGCCCATCGTTTGCAAAAACGTACCCCGCCTGGTTCCCAACTGGACAGCCCCCATTTGCATCGGCCGTCACGCATTCGGCGACCAATACCGCGCCACCGATTTCGTTACCAAAGGCAAAGGTAAATTGACCATCAAATTCGAGGGTGAAGATGGACAAGTGATCGAGCACGAAGTATACAATTTTAAAGGCGATGGCGTTGCCTTGGCGATGTACAACACCGATGAAAGCATCAAAGGATTTGCACGTGCCTGCTTCAACCAAACTTTGGCAAAAGGTTGGCCTTTGTACTTGAGCACCAAGAACACCATCCTGAAAAAATACGACGGTCGTTTCAAAGACATTTTCGAAGACATCTACCAATCTGAATTCAAAGCAAAAATGGATGCTGCCGGCATCACTTACGAGCACCGCCTCATCGATGACATGGTGGCCTCAGCGTTGAAATGGAACGGTAACTTCGTGTGGGCTTGTAAAAACTACGATGGCGATGTTCAGTCCGATACAGTTGCTCAAGGATTTGGTTCTTTGGGATTGATGACCAGCGTTTTGGTTACCCCTGATGGCAAAACCATGGAAGCAGAAGCGGCCCATGGAACAGTTACCCGTCACTACCGTCAGCACCAGAAAGGACAAAAAACTTCAACCAACCCCATTGCGAGTATTTTCGCTTGGACCCGCGGATTGGAGCACAGAGGTCGATTGGATGGCAACGACGCATTGATCAACTTCTGCCAAACTTTAGAGCAAGTGTGTATTGATGTTGTGGAAAGCGGCAAGATGACCAAAGATTTGGCTGTTTGTATCTACGGCAACAAAGTATCAGAAGATCAGTACTTGTACACAGAAGACTTCTTGGAAACGTTGAACAGCGAATTGAAAGCCCGCTTGGCCTAATACGAACCCCGGAAAAACAGCCTCGTCAGGGATGGGGCTGTCAACCAAATTACCAGTATATAGGAGTTCGCTCCAACAGAGAGGGCCTCGTTTCAAACGAGGCCCTCTCTTGTTTACATCATCTTGTCGTACAAAACGAAAGCGGCAAATTATCTAACTGCAATTCCACAGTTTTAAAACAAATCTTTCAATTTATCGAAAAACGATTTCTCTTTGGATGATGGTTTAAAATTGTCTGATTCCGCCAACTTTTCCAACATCGCCTTCTCCTCAGAATTCACCTTGGTTGGCACGTATACATTCAATACCACCAACTGATCCCCAGTGCCGTATCCATTCAAATCAGGGAACCCCTTACCTTTCAAACGCAACATTTTTCCTGGCTGAGTACCTGCATCAATTTTGATACGCACTTTGCCATCCAAGGTGGGCACCTCAACACTATCGCCCAAAGTAGCCTGACTGAAACTCAACCACAAATGATAGATAACATTGTTGTCTTCACGGGTAAGTTCCTCATGGGGAATGCCCTCCACCAACACAATCAAATCACCGGCCGCGCCGCCACAAGGACCATAATTCCCTTTGCCATTCATGCTCAACTGCATGCCCTCAGCCACACCGCCCGGAATGCGGATACTGGTCTCTATCTCTTGGGATATCAAGCCCTGCTCATTGGCCTCCTTGGGTTTACTTTCGATGATTTTCCCCATTCCAGAACAAACCGGACAGGGACTGTTTGTGGCCATCTGACCCAAAAATGTATTCTGTACCCTGCGCACTGCACCCGAGCCATTACACTGCTTGCACGTGGCGTATTTTACCCCTTCGGCCTGCACCATTCTGCGGTATTTCACCGTCTTCTCCACCCCAGATTTCATCTCGGGCAACGTCAACTTGATCTTGATGCGAATATTGGATCCGACCGATCTCCTGGAGCGACCGCCCCCACCGCCGAAAAACGACCCAAATACACCGTCATCGCCAAACACATCACCAAATTGAGAGAAAATATCGTCCATGCTGAAACCGTGAGCACCACCACTAGCACCCATGCCCGCGTGACCGAATTGATCGTAGCGCTGCTTTTTCTCCGGATTGCTGAGTACATCGTAGGCCTCAGCGGCCTCTTTGAAATTTTCCTCGGCTTTTTTGTCGCCCGGATTTTTATCGGGGTGATATTTAATGGCCAATTTGCGGTATGCCTTCTTAATCTCCTCCGCCGAAGCACCGCGGGCAACCCCTAAGACGTCATAATAATCTCTCTTGCTCATGCGCTCTTAGTTTCCAACGACCACTTTCGCGAATCGAATGACTTTATCGTTTAAGTAATATCCCTTTTCTACCTCATCGATCACTTTCCCCTTTAAGTCCTCACTGGGCGCCGGAAATTGGGTTATCGCCTCGTGAATTTCAGCATCGAACGGCTGTCCGATAGACTCCATCGGCCTCAAACCCACTTTGGTGAAAATACCCACCATTTTTTTATGGATCAAATCAAACCCTTCCACTGCCTTTTTTTCAGTCTCTGACAAATTTTCAACCGCTTTCAAGGCGCGCTCAAAATCATCAACCACGGGCAACATGCTCACCAAAACATCCTTTGAAGCGGTCTGCATCCAATCCAAACGATCTTTGGCGGTGCGGCGACGGAAATTCTCAAACTCGCTAAACAAGCGCAAGTATTTATCGCGCTCCTGTTGCAATTGCGTATCTACATCTACAGTTTCTGTAGCCGATGTTTCAGCAGCAACAGCTTCTTGTTCTGGGTTTTCAGTGGTTGATTCAGTGGCGTTGTTCACACCGTCAATGGGCTCTTCTGATTCGGAATTCACTTTGTTCTTTGACATAGCGAATCTCAAAATTCAATTTTATTGCCACAAATGGTAAAATGTCATATTGTCATACAAACCTTTTGGCCCGAATGTCGTTTATTTGTTATTAGCAGAGAGAACATGTTTACGGGCATTATCGAACAACAAGCCAAAGTGGAAGAGATTGTACAAAACCAATCCAACGTTCACTTCCGCCTGACTGCCCCATTCCAAAACGAACTCAAAATTGACCAAAGCGTATCCCACAATGGGGTATGCTTAACCGTAACCAACATCGAAGAAAACGGTTACTGGGTTACCGCGATTCATGAGACCCTTCAGCGCACAAACCTCAGCCACTGGCAAGTGGGCAGCACAGTGAATGTAGAGCGATGCATGCCCGCCAACGGACGATTCGATGGCCACATCGTGCAAGGCCATGTAGATTGTGTGGGTACGGTTGATGAAATTCACGACCTAGATGGCAGTTGGATGATTTTTATCAACCATGACGCCAATGCCGGAATCACCGTTAACAAAGGATCTATTTGCGTTAACGGGGTGAGTCTCACCGTGGTAGACAGCTTTCCCGATGCGTTTTCCGTGACCATCATCCCTTACACATGGGAACACACCAACTTATCATCGCTCAAACCAGGCCAATTGGTAAATTTAGAGTTCGACATCCTAGGGAAATACTTGAAAAAATTCACCGTATCTTTGCAAATATCCAAGAAATAGCAACTAGCATTTTATGAAACTCCTCTCCTTCCTTTTTACTTCTAGTATCGGTCGGAAAGTACTTATGGCAGTCACCGGGTTATCCTTGGTGGCTTTTTTGTTGGTACACGCTGGTATCAACGCCTGTATTTTCTTCAACGACGGTGGCGAAACTTTTAATCATGCAGCAGAATTCATGGCACACAACTGGCTGATCCGTAGCGCGGAAATTGGTTTGTTTTTGGGCCTATTGCTCCACATCGTTCAAGGCCTAAGTTTAACTGCTTCCAACACCCAAAAACGAAACAGCAAGTACGGCGCAAGTGCAGGCAATGCCAACAGCAAATGGTACTCTCGCTCCATGGGAATTTTGGGTAGTTTGTTATTGATATTCTTGGTGATGCACCTCAAACACTTCTGGGTGGTTTCGCGCTTTACCGATGCCATTCAAGAAACTGCAGGATCTACCCTTTTCGATGAAATGGTGTTGGTATTCGCAGATCCATTGCCAGTCATCGTTTATGTCATTGGTTGTATCAGCTTGGCCTACCACTTGTTGCATGGCTTTCAAAGTGCTTTCCAATCCATGGGTATCAACCATCCCGCCTATACACCCATCATCAAAGGTATTGGCGCTGGCTTCTCAATCATTGTTCCACTCGTATTTGCGGCCATGCCCATTGCCATGCACCTGGGCTGGATTAAATAATCAATTGTTTTTCACAGCATCATGACACTCGAATCAAAAATCCCAGCTGGCGATATAGCCACCAAATGGACAAAATACAAAAGTACCGTGCCATTGGTGAACCCCGCCAATAAAAGACAGTTGGAAATCATTGTGGTAGGTACCGGTTTGGCCGGCGCTAGCGCCGCAGCAACCCTGGCAGAAATGGGCTACAAAGTAAAAGCCTTCTGCTTCCAAGACAGTCCCCGTAGAGCTCACTCTATCGCTGCCCAAGGAGGTATCAATGCCGCCAAAAACTACCAGAACGACGGTGACTCAGTATACCGTTTGTTTTACGATACAATCAAAGGTGGTGACTACCGCTCCCGCGAGGCCAATGTGCACCGCTTGGCAGAGTGTTCTACATCCATCATCGACCAATGTGTTGCCCAAGGTGTTCCCTTCGCTCGTGAATACGGCGGAACCCTATCCAACCGTTCTTTCGGTGGAACCCAAGTTCAGCGTACTTTCTATGCGGCTGGACAAACAGGCCAACAATTGTTGCTCGGTGCATACAGCGGATTGGAACGTCAAGTAGGATTGGGCAACGTGAAAATGTATGCCCGCCACGAGATGATCGAAGTGGTGAAAATCGATGGCAAAGCCCGCGGTATCATCGCTAGAAATTTGGTGACCGGAGCCATGGAAAGACATTTCGGACATGCCGTGTTGCTGTGTACCGGTGGATATGGTAACGTATTCTACTTGTCTACCAATGCCATGGGTAGCAACGTAACCGCTGCTTGGAAAGCCCACAAATCAGGCGCCTATTTCGGCAACCCCTGCTTCACCCAAATTCACCCCACTTGTATCCCCGTTTCAGGACATTATCAGTCAAAATTGACCCTGATGAGTGAGTCGCTCCGTAACGATGGACGTATTTGGGTCCCCAAAAAACTAAACGACGAACGTCACCCCAACGACATACCTGAGGATGAGCGCGATTACTATTTGGAACGTCGCTACCCCGCTTTCGGGAACTTGGTACCGCGCGATATCGCTTCGCGTGCTGCCAAAGAGCGTTGCGATGCCGGCTATGGTGTAGGTCAAAGCAAAATGGCTGTGTATTTGGATTTCAAATACAACATGATGCAGAAATATGGCAGAACCGAAGCCAGCAAATTGAACATCGCCAACCCCGATGACGAAACCCTGATTCGCTTGGGTAAAGAAGTTATAAAGGAAAAGTATGGCAACTTGTTCGACATGTATAAGCAGATCACCGACGAGGATCCATACGAAGTACCCATGCGCATCTACCCCGCAGTTCACTACACCATGGGTGGTTTGTGGGTGGATTACGATTTGATGACCAACGTCCCTGGTTTGTATGCATTGGGAGAAGCCAACTTCTCTGACCATGGCGCCAACCGTTTGGGAGCCTCTGCCTTGATGCAAGGTTTGGCCGATGGTTATTTTGTAATTCCAATTACAATCGGAAATTACCTCAGCAAAGAAATTCATACCAAGCCCATTTCAACCGACCACGAAGCCTTCGTAGCTGCAGAAAAAGCGGCCAACGACCGTATCCAGCAGTTGATGGGAATCCAAGGTACCCGCAGCGTGGAAAGTTATCACCGCAAACTTGGATTGATCATATGGAACAAGTGTGGTATGGCCCGAAACGAAAAAGGATTGAAAGAAGCCATCGCCGAAATTCAAGCCCTTCGCGCCGACTTCTACAAAAATGTTCGCATCCCTGGAAGCGTGAATGAATTCAACCCCGAATTAGACAAAGCGGGTCGCGTGGCCGACTTCCTTGAATTGGGAGAATTGATGTGTGTGGATGCCTTGAACCGCAACGAAAGCTGTGGGGGCCACTTCCGTGAAGAATATCAAACCGAAGAAGGCGAGGCATTGCGCGACGACGAAAACTACATGTATGTAGCGGCGTGGGAGCACAAAGGCAACACTTGGGAACTACACAAAGAAGAGTTGAATTACGAAAACATTAAAATCCAACAACGCAGTTACAAATAATCCGATAACACAAAGATTATGAGCAAGTTAATGAAATTAAACTTAAAAGTATGGCGCCAAAAAAACGCAGAAAGCGCCGGTAACTTTGAAGAATATAAAGTAGATGCCAGTCCCGACATGAGCTTCTTGGAGATGTTCGATGTCTTGAATGAGCAACTGATTGAAACCGGCAAAGAGCCAGTAGCATTCGATCACGACTGTCGCGAAGGCATTTGTGGTATGTGCTCGATGGTTATCGATGGCCGTCCACACGGACCCAAGCAAGGGGTTACAACCTGCCAGTTGCACATGCGCAGTTTTAACGATGGCGATACCATCACGGTAGAGCCTTGGAGAGCAAACGGTTTCCCAGTAATCAAGGATTTAACGGTAAACCGCAGCGCCTTTGACCGCATCATTGCCGCAGGAGGATTCATTTCAACCAACGCGGGTAATGCGGTGGATGCAAACGCTGTGTTGATTCCAAAGGAAGTGGCCGACGAAGCCTTCGAAGCAGCCACTTGTATTGGTTGTGGTGCTTGTGTGAGTGCTTGTAAAAATGCTTCTGCCATGTTGTTTGTAGGCGCGAAAGTCACCCAGCTGTCGAAGTTGCCCCAAGGCAAACCCGAACGCGAATCCCGTGTTGTTGCCATGGTAAACCAAATGGACGCTGAAGGTTTTGGTGCATGTACCAACACGGGTGCTTGTGCAGCGGAATGTCCAAAGCAAATCCCATTGAGTGTTATTGCCAATTTGAACCGCGAGTACATTGGCGCCAAAATGAACGGCAAATAACCCCGCATTTTCTTACGTCCCTACCAGAAGAGGGCGGCCTGCGGCCGCCCTCTTCTGGTAAAAATTTTTCCCACCCCTGCAAAAAATCCAATCAATCCAACGGCACACGCAAACCTACCTCGCAACCAATCTGGGGCGACCAATAAGTTTGTACACCCCTGTTGCTTGGCAACAACGGCAACATCACCCGAGGCGATGCATAAATGTGCAACTTAGGATCCAAATCGTACTCCAACCGCAAAGCCGCAGTAAAAAAAGCATTCACACTCACAGACTGCGATTTGGTCAGAACAACACCCGTATCAACCGTATTGGCCACGTAATCCGCTACCGTGAAATCATTGCCCTGTGGCATGGTAAAACCCACGGTGTGAATCTGTAAATTCTGTTTCATCAACAAAGCAGGCATCACCCCCAACTGGTACCACATACTCGCCGATTGCATCTGAAAACGAGACCCGTCTAAACGCTTATCAATAGCAAACAAAGCACCCGCATACTGTGAACGGTACTCGTAATGCACTTCCATCAAACCCGCTTGAACCAAATTCGGATAAACCCCTACATCCGGATGAATCACATACCGAAACATGTTCCCCTCCTTCACCCGGGTAAATCCCGTGTTCACAATACTCAAGCCCACCACGAAATTTGTAAAGCCATTCACCTTGCGCGAATAAGCCAAACCAAAATTTTTCGTCTGCAGCGATTTGTCTGAAAGAGAAAAAGAATCTTGCAACTTCGCCTCAGTAAATCCGCCTATTTCATCGGGTTGGTACCCAGTAATCCAACGGGTACACCAAGAGGGTGTCGCAGAAATGCTCACTACTTTCGCCCATTTTTTGTCTGATACCTGGGCCGATAGAGATGCTGCACATCCCACCACGACCATCAAAACCAAGTGTTTTATCTGTTTCATGAAAATGAAGATTCTTCCTCAAAAGTAAGCACCCGCAAATGCGAATAAAATCGCCACACACCCAAACCCGCCGCCACAAACAACCCCACCGTAAACCCAATCCAAATGCCGTAAACCTGCCAATTCTGCCAAACCCCCAAAGCATAACTCAAAGGCAAAGAAATTACCCAATACGAAAGTATACTCAACCCCGACGACCAATTTACATCCTTGATCCCCCTCAACATATTCATTGCACCGGCCTGAATGCCATCGGCCAATTGAAACACCGCCGCCAAAATAAACAAAGGCAATATGGTTGGCATTACTTCAGGCTTCACGTCGTACAACGATGCAATCGCCTGGTTCCCGAAAACAAACGCCACCGCATTAATCACTTCAAATACCCCAATAATCAAAAACACCGCATGGGCCGCGTGTCTAATTTGATGTCGGTTTTTCTCTCCGTAATTATTGCCAACTATGATCGCCCCCGCTATGGCAATACCACTCACCACCATGTACGTGACCGAAGCAACATTCAGCGCCACCGCATGGGCAGCCAACTGCTTTGAGCCATACCAACCCACCATCACACCCGATAGGCCAAAACACGCCCACTCAGCAAAAGTTTGCAATGCCACCGGCAATCCCAACTTCCAAATGCTGGGCATTTCCTCACTGATTTTGTCCCATTTGGGCATCACACTGGGCACATATTTTCGCATGAAAGCAGAATAACGCACATACCACAAACCCACCAAGGCCATCGCCGTGCGCGATACCAAAGTAGCATATCCAGCACCGTTCAATCCCATCGCATCAAAACCCCAATGACCATAAATGAATACCCAACAAAGTAGAACATTCAACCCCAATCCACACAACGTGATGAGCATGGCAATCTTGGTATAACCCAATCCATCGGTAAACTGTCGGGTTACCACATTGATCAGCAAGGGCAAAATACTCCAACTGAGAATGTTCAATAAACCCGGAGCCAACCGAGTCACCGCCTCGTCCTGACCCAACCAATGGAAATTGTATACGAAAACTTGTAATACCAAATACTGAAATACAAACAACACCAGAGCCACCACCAACCCCGCCCTGTAAGTAATAAATCCATCCGCCGCGCGCTTCTGTCCCACCTTAATACTCACCAAAGTACTGATCGAAAACAGCACGCCAAAAGTGAGACCACTGACCATAAAAAACAAGTTGTTCGCCTGGTTGGCACTGGCCAAAACTTCTGATCCCAACGGACCCACCATCAAGGTATCGGCCACCCCCATTAAAATAATACCCAACTGACCCAAAATGATGGGATACGCCAATTTTAGCGTTTCTGAGATTTGGGTTTTGTAGATAACAAACGGGTTTTGCATGGGTGTAAGTCGCAAAAATAGGTAAAAGCCGTCCAAAACGACCTGCAACGAAGGGTTTCGTATTAACTTTGCGTTGTGGTAGACGTATTATGGGAAGACAATCACCTGTTGGTGATAAACAAGCCTGCCGGTTTGGCGGTGCAAGGCGATTTAACGGGTGATATCCACTTGTTGGATTTGGCTGAGCGATACATTGCCGAGAAATACAACAAGCCTGGTAAAGCCTACATTGGATTGGTACACCGACTCGACCGCCCGGTCAGCGGCGTGGTCATTTTGGCAAAAACTTCCAAAGCCCTAACACGCATGAATGAGATTTTTCGCGACAAGAAAAACACCAAAATTTACCATGCAATCACCACCAAAGCCCTGCCCAACGAGGAAGGAACCCTTACCCACCACTTGCTGAAAAACAGCGAAACCAAACGCGCCCACGCCTACAACTCACACAAGCCTGGCACCAAACCCGGCATACTCCATTACAAATTGCTCAAAAATTTCGCCGGCCGTTCGCTGTATGAAATCACCCTGGAAACAGGACGTTTTCACCAAATTCGGGCCCAATTGTCAAAAATGGGCTGTCCCATCCTCGGCGATTTGAAATATGGCGCCAACGAGCCCCTGCCCGATCGGTCTATTGGGTTGCACAGCAGAACGTTAATCACCCCCCATGTAGTATCGTCGCAACCTTCCATCACCGTTACTGCACCACACCCCAAAGGAACCTGGTGGTGGGATTTGTTCAAGTAATTGTCAAATCCTTTTCCGGATCCCAAAATATCCGGTCGAAATGTTGAATTTGGTCGTTGACCACTTCGATGCCCTCCGCAGTGAGTTTCACTTCCATCGCGTTCACATCACCAAAGTGCGCCTTGCCACTTAACAATCCTTGTCGATTTACCACCCGATGCGCCGGCACCGCAGGAACAACCCCATGCGAAACATTCATCGCCCAACCCACCAAACGACTGCTGCGGGCTGCACCCAAATATTTCGCAATGGCCCCATAGGAAGTGACCCTGCCAGGCGGCACCAAACGCACCACTTCGTAGACCTTTTCGTAAAATGTTGGCTCACTCATCGGTAAACAACAAAATTGGAACAAAATTTGTCTATTTTGGACTCGATTGCAACAACTATGAAAATGATTTCTACTCGCAACTGGTCAGTTCATGGAATTTCCTGCTTTGCCCTCATCTTCGCGGCCTGCGGCAGCACTCAAACACTGAGTGCTCAAAAAGGGAAAAACAAAGACAAGGCCCCGTCGGTGTCTGCGCCTGCACAAAATGCCCCAGTTGAATCAGTCATCGTTGACAACAGTGTAGCTTGGGTGCCACCCACCATTGTGGACATAAACAACGCAACTGAAGAACAACTCAATCAACAGTTGCAAACCAAGCTTCTATTCATTCCATACACACGCAAAGCACCGGTAAAACCCAACGTTTTTGGCAATTACCCCAACTTGAAAAATGCACCCGCATGGGACGGTCGCGAACCCGGAAATTACAGCATCCGCTTTAAGTTCAAGACCATCACCCCGCCCAAAGCCACACCCAAAATTACCAACATCTACGCCGGTGATACGGTTTACCTGGCCGACCACAACATTGGTGGAAAATATTTGCGCGACACAGCCGTCATCGACAAGAATGGCGTGGCTCAATTCGTGGGCACCAAAAAATTACAGCGTGGCATGTATTTGTTCGTGTTCCCCAAAAAGCGCGATTATTTCGAATTCATTATTGATGACGACCTTGATTTTCAATTGGAGTTTGATACCGCTTGGAGCACCCGCGATTACTACAAAAGCATGACCGTAACAGGCTCAGTGGAAAACGAGGCTTTTTTGGAATACCAAAAAGGAAAAGTGGCCGTGATCGAAAAATTGATGGCTATCGACCAAATTATCGAAGCCGATTCAATGGCTCCACAAAGCACCAAAGATTCGCTCAATGGCATCCGTGATCGCTATCTCAACGAAAAAGGCAACTACGATTCTGCCTACATCCTGAAACACCCCGGACACCTTCTGTCCAAATTCTTGGTTGCGATGATCAACGTGCCCTATCCCGAAGTGTTCCCCACCCTGCCCGATGGCACCAAAGACAGTACCTTTCCCTTGCGTTGGTATAAAAAACACTATTTAGACCACATGGATTTTGGCGATGATGGCTTGCTGCGCATGCCGGTAAACATAGTAAAACAACGCCTCGATTTCTATTTCGATAAAATCATCGTTCCCGATGCCGATTCCTGTATGCAGGTAGCCGAAAAACTCCTGGATCAGTGCAAAAACACCATCGAAATGGAGAAATACCTCATCTGGTACCTCACCAATCGCTTTGAAAGCTCCAACATCATGGGACTCGATCGCGCCTTTGTTCGCATGGCGTTGAGCACCTATTGCCAAGGAAAAAGCTGGTGGGTAGATAGTGCTACCATCAACAAGATGTGCGAAAACGCTTTCCGTAGAGCTCACACACTCATTGGTGAAACAGCCCCTGAACTAGAACTCAAAGACATCGAAGGAAACTGGGTAAACACCCAAAAAATTCGCGGCCCTTATGTAATCATGATTTTCTGGGATCCCACTTGCGGACATTGCAAAGAGGTGATGCCCAAATTGGCCAAAATTTACGAAGCCAACAAAGACAAAGGATGGAAAGTCATTGCCCTTTCCGGTGGCGACAAAAAGAAAGAGTGGGAAGAGTATTACAACTCACACCCAGAAACTCAGGCCTTCACCCACCTCATACGCGGTGAGGTTCAAAGCCAGAAATACGCCGACGCGTTGTATAGCTATTACGTAGTGGCCTCTCCCACCATTTATGTATTGGATGCAGACCGTAAAATTGTAGCCAATCGCATCGATGTCGACAAAATGGTGGAGTTCTTGAAACACCTAGACGGTGAGCGTGCTCAGAAATCGGCGGCACAGAAAAAGTAACACTCGGGAATTATAATGTCCCGTCAAGGCAAATTAACTCTGTGTTTTTTGGCCTTGCGCCTCACATCTTCGTAAAATGTCCATGGAAATGCGGTGAACCCCAGGTAATAAATGGGTCCTGAAAAGTTTCTACCTCCCGGAAACAAAGCAATGCGGGTACCCAAACCACCGCCCACCCCAAAATATCGGAGAAATCGAACCGACCCATAGACCCCAAATTCTATCGGCATAAAAAACTGACGCTGATTAGCAATGTTCTCATTTTTTAAGTGATTCACCGTGCGTATCCCACCCCCCAATTGGGCAAAGCCGGTGAGTGAAAATCGATGGGTTTTGTAAAGCCGATATTCGTAAGTGCTGCTCAAATAACTGAATTTGTATTGGACAGAATCCCCCCCGTTGGTCTGATTGAAACTGGTAAAATAATAACCCGTATAGGCCGAAATTTTCCCCCAACTCAACCCATAGCGCAAACCAAACACATTCACAGGGGCCGTTGAAATAAACGAATTTCGAGAATCAAACCACATACAATACGACGGGGTTTGTGCCAAAGCCATGTTAATACTATCGCGCACATTCCAAGCTACTGTATCTGAAGGCAATGGAGCAACAACCTCTTCGGTTTGGGCCATCGCACCGCGCGAAAAACCACCCAACAATAACAACCATGCCCAAGATTTGAGGTTCACAGCACAAAGTACTTGATTTAAGCGGGATGCCTGTCCACAACTTTCTCGGCTGTCTTATCGATAATTCGCCCCAAACCCAAGATATTCGAACCATGAAGTCGTTGTTTTTCGCAATCGCCACCTTTACCACCGCCTGCATATCGGCCCAAAACATCCCGCAATTCAAGCCCCAAGCGGGCAACTGGAGCACCGAAGCCGCCTTTTATGCCCAAACCGGCAATAGTTTTTTGCGTGTGGGACTGAACGACATCAAAGTGCGAAAATTCACAACAGACCGCAAGGCCATCAGACTGAGAATGCTCGCCACACAAAACAACGAAACCACCGTAATTGTGGGCACCCAAGGAAACATGGAACGCAACATCAAAGAAGGCAAAATTTTCATTGCCCCAGGGTTTGAAAAACACCTTACAGGCAGTCAGAGACTCTCCCCCTATTGGGGAATCGAAGGCATATTGGGAAAATCCTTCTATGAGTATAACCTTACCAACTCTGCCAACGGACAAACTTTCTCGCAAGATGCAAATTTTAATACCACAACCAAGAAAGCTTATTCTGTGGGGGCCAATGCTTTCGCAGGACTCGACTTTTATTTGGGTAAAAATATTTTCATTGGCGCGGAAGTTGGCTATGGGATTCTCTATCAACAATATGGAGAAAGTGTTGTGACCGTTTACAATAACGGCAACCCAATCGACAATAAATCAATACCTATGGGGACGAATTTTGCACTCACACTTTTTTCAAATCCTGGAATTCGTTTAGGATTTGCCTTCTAATTCGTGTTATTTTTACACTAAGTGATGGTTTAATGCTAATTTTTTGACATATTTAGCCGAGATTTGAAAAGTTTATTATGGCAACCAAACCAATACAATTCGCCAATAACGGCAATGATTTCTTTAACGAATTAAGAACACAAGTTGACGCATACTTTACAACCAACAAGATTTCCAAAAACGGAAACTGGGTTTTGTGGAGGAAAACAGCATTCGCTTTAATCCTTACTCCAATTCTGTTGGTTTTGGCATTAAACATCCCTGCCGTGGGTATTCCGATGCCCATCTGGGGTAGCCTTTTGCTGTTCGTGTTAATTGGACAAATGCACACCTTCACGGGCTTCAACGTAATGCACGATGCCTGTCACAACGCCTTCTCATCCAAAGGATGGGTAAACAAATTGTTTGGGAATTCTTTGGGATTGATGGGCAGCCACGCCTTTATCTGGAAATTCAAACACAACACCTTGCATCACACTTGGACCAACGTTGATGGTCTTGACGATGATATCGCAAAAGCACCCATTTTGCGCCACTGCGAGTCACAACCTTTCAAGCCCTATCACAAAAATCAGCACCTGTATATGTTCTTCTTGTATGGCATCTCCATTATTTTTTGGATGTACGCCAACGATTTCATGAAGTACTTCAACCGTGCGGTTAACGAACAGCCCATGCCCAAAATGACCCTCAGCGAACACCTGATCTTCTGGGCTGCAAAAATTGGATACACCCTGCTTTATGTGGTGGCTCCTTTGTACTTCTTGGGCATTGGATGGGGATTTGCTTGCTACATGGCCATGCAGATTTCTATGGGTATTGTGTTGAGTTTGGTTTTCCAATTGGCACATGCGGTAGAAACCACCCACTTTGAAAACGGGGTTGAATACAACATGAGCGGTGAGCGCTTTCCCAACGAATGGGCCATCCACCAGGTGGTTACAACCAACAATTTCTCTACCAAATCGGCTTTTGCAACCTGGTTTATGGGAGGGTTGAACTTCCAAATTGAACACCACCTTTTCCCAAACATCAGCCATGTGCACTACCCTGCACTGAATAAGATTTTGGTGCCTTTGTGCGAAAAATACAACGTGAAATATAACGAGATGCCCACGTTTGGCTACGCGGTTCGCTCACACATTCGCTACATGAAATCTTTGGGAGAAGCTGCCTAAACCGCTATTTTTTCATCGATTCGTCCCCAGATTACTACAGATTTATACAATTAATTACAGCAAAAGGTTGTTTATCAAAAAAAGGTAGTTATCTTGCCCATTCAATTTATTTACAAATTTTAAATATCAATTAATGAAAACAGGTTCTGTTAAATTCTTCAACCACAGCAAAGGCTATGGTTTCATCATCGACAACGAAGACGGTCAAGAGTATTTCGTGCACGTTACAGGTTTGAAAGACGAAATTCGCGAAGGCGATACCGTTAATTTCGAATTGAAAGACGGCAAGAAAGGTTTAAATGCAGTGAACGTAAGCAACGCTGGATAATCACAAATCATCTTCAAAAGAAAAGGCCTCGTCGATGACGAGGCCTTTTCTTTTGAATAGCCCTACCGCTATACCATAGGACCTAACGACATTCCTCACTCAAAACGCAACTTCCACACCATAGCCGCGGGCATGTCGCGGTAAGATTCCGGCCGAATAATTTTACTGCCCCGCGGCCCCACCGATTCTACTTTCCTAACTTGATAGGGCCATGCAACAATACGCCTTTGCCCTTGACCTAAAGAACGACCCCCATCTGATCGCCCAATACGAAGCCCATCACCAAGCCGTATGGCCAGAAATTCTTCAAAGCATGTACGATGCCGGGATCATTGGATGTAGAATTTATCGGGTTGAAAATCGCCTGACCATGATCATGGAAACCACCCCCGATTTCGATTTTGAAGCCAAAGCCCTCGCCGATGCACAAAATCCAAAGGTGCAAGCCTGGGAAACCCTGATGTGGGATTACCAACAAGCCATCCCCTCAGCCAAACCGGGTGAAAAATGGGTGCGCATGAAATGTATTTTTTCGATGTAACAAAGCTTAATCCAACTCCTGGTCCAGGATATAAATCATCGCCGCTACCGCGGCGGCTCCCAACTGCAATTCACGCTTGTTCACATTCTCAAACACATCCGTTTCTGCGTGATGCACATCAAAATACCGCTGTGAATCAGGAATGAACCCCACAAACACCGTGTTGGGGTTCACTTTTTTCAACGGACCAATATCGGCACCGCCACCACCGCGTTCAATTTCTCCGATGCCATAGGCATCTAGAAGCTGTTGGTATTTCGCCAATTTGGGCAAAAACGAAGTATCCACCCCAAACCCCCGAGGCACAAACCCGCCCCGATCACTTTCCAATGCGGCCACGTGATTTTCTCCCAATTCAGCCGCCAATCGCGCGTACTCCGTGCCTCCCCTAAGTCCATTTTCCTCGTTGATCCAAAAAACACAGCGCAAGGTATGACGCGGCAAATAACCCACCGCCTTCAATAAGCGCAATGCCTCAAACGCATGCATGCAGCCCGCACCATCGTCGTGGGCCCCCTCACCCTCATCCCAACTATCAAAATGCCCGCCGAACGCAATGATCTTCTCGGGAAATTCCGCACCAACCGAACTCGCCACCACGTTGGCACTCTGCCTATCAGACAATGTCCTACAGTTCAAATCAATTTCTACCCAATGCTTGGGATCCTGCTCACACACTGTCTGCAACAAATCAGCCACCGCCGTGGCCACCGCTACCATCGGAATTTTTCTCACTGAATCGGCATAATGCGTAACCCCCGTATGCGGATGCAAATCACAGCGATTGCTCATGCTCCTCACCAACACCCCCGCAGCGCCATACTTAGCACAGGGAATCGCGCCATTCACACGCTGACTTACACAACCCCCATAAGCCTGAAATGTATTCAACAACGTTTGATCAAACGACCGATTTAACAACACAATTTTATCCTTCAATAAACCCGCCCGTCCCTTTGCCTCCAACTCTGCATCGCTGTTGATCACCACAACCTGCGCCTTGAGCTTTCCCCCCACCGATCCACCCAGCGCACAGGCCTGCAATGCATAAAATTTCCGCGGCGATGGATTCGCTTCCACAAACGCCTCACAATTGTAATTGGGCTGTGGATGGCCCGATTTCAACTGTCGCGTGAGTTCACTGGAATACAATCGCACCGACTCCAAATCACCCCGTTCCCAACGTGGCACCATCACCGGTTGGGTAAAAACGGTATCAAACCGATACGATTTCAGCATGTCCACGGCCCACACGATCCCGCGCTCGGCATTGTCAGAACCACTCAAACGCGGCCCGATGCCCTTGCACAATTCACCCAATCGGCTGTATGCATGTCCTTCCGTGAGCGACAAATCAAACAACCGTTTGAATATCAAACTATCCGTGGCAGATTTTGGTGCCGGGATTGTTAACCGACCATACTTTGCTAACAATTGACTCAAATCTCCTGGCTGATGACCCCAACCGCTGTCCATCAAACGGGCCGCCGCAATATTCATACTGCCCAGCATCACACATCCCAATACCAACATTGAAAACTTTTTCATCGGCAGCAAATTACTCAAAAACTTCCATTTACTTTTGAAGAACCTCACCATGCTGGTCCCCCGAATCACCGCCATTTACATCTATCCCATCAAATCCATGGGTGCGATTTCTCTGACCGCAGCAGCCGTAGAGATGCGCGGTTTACAGCACGATCGCAGGTATATGTTGGTGGATTCGAACGGGCGCTTTTTAACCCAAAGAACCACCCCCGCACTGGGAAAATTCCAATTGCGTTACAACCCCGAAGGGACTGGATTTCTTGTCGATTTTCTGGGCGATACCCTCTCCATTCCCCTCTATTTGGGCGATGATAGTTTGGTGGGAGAAGCCCAGATTTGGGACGATACCGTAAGTGTTTTACATGCCGCCACTTCAGTGAATAATTGGTTCTCTGAAAAACTGCAGCAACCCGTATCATTGGTGTATTTGCCCGATGAATCAAGCCGTCCGCTTCCAGAAGAACACCAACCCAATCCATCAAATTTGATGCATGTAAGTTTGGCCGATGGCTACCCAATTTTGGTAATTTCGGAAGCATCGCTGCAACAACTCAATCAAAAAATACAGGCAGACGAGCCCAACCATCCCCCTATGCAAATGATGCGATTTCGGCCCAACATCGTCCTTGACCAACTGCAGCCGCACCAAGAAGATGAACTTAGGACCTTTCAGTTGGGATCAGCAACCTTGCATGTAACCAAACCCTGCAGCCGGTGCATTTTGACAACCCTAGATCCAACAACCCTGGAACGCGGGCCAGAACCTTTGCGGACCTTAAACACCTACCGCAAACAAGACCACAACATCCTCTTCGGCGCCAACGTTATTTGCCTAACCCCAGGAAAAATTGCGGTCTCGCATTAAACCTTTGCATCAAAAAAACGTCTGCTAACCACAAATCAAACGATTCAAACCCACCAAAAATGAACATACGTCCATACCTCGCCTCAATATTGTTGATGATTGTAAGTGCCATCAGTGCGCCGCTCGCGAATGCGCAAAGCACATACTTCCCTACCAATATCGGCACTTGGGAAACCATCACTCCGCAAAGTTTGGGATGGTGCTCAAGCAATATCGACAGCCTTTACAACTACCTAAACCAAAAAAACACCAAAGCCTTCCTCATCTTAAAAGATGGAAAAATTGTCCTGGAAAAATACTTTGGCAGCTTCACCCAAGACAGCGTTTGGTACTGGGCATCGGCCGGCAAAACCCTCACAGCTTTTACCGTTGGATTGGCAAAACAAGATGGACTGTTAAAACTCAACGACCCCTCCAATAAATACCTCGGTGCAGGATGGAGTTCGCTCAGCACCGCCCGGGAAGACAGTATTACAGTTTGGCATCACCTCACCATGACAACCGGACTTGATGATGTAGGCGCTGACCCCGATTGTACAGACCCAAACTGCCTTACCTACAAAGCAGCAGCTGGAACCCGATGGGCTTACCATAATGCGCCTTACACCCTGATCGACCAAGTCATCGAAGGGGCCACAGGCGGAAATTTGAATATTTACATGGCGAAGAAGTTCACCAACACTGTGGGAATGAAAGGCCTATTCGTGAAAGCGGGCTATAACAACGTTTACTTCTCCACGGCCCGAACCATGGCAAGATTTGGATTGCTGTTACTCAACAAAGGCACATGGAACGGCACCGTAATTATGAGCGACACCCTGTATTTCCGGCAGCAAACCAATAGCTCTCAAGCGCTCAACCCGAGCTATGGCTACCTCACTTGGCTCAACGGAAAATCGGCCTTCATGGCGCCCGGTTCTCAGATTCGGTTCCCCGGAAACTTGAATCCTGATGCGCCGAACGATATGATCTGTGCTTGGGGCAAGAACGGACAATTTATCAATGTTGTACCCAGTCAAAAACTCGTGCTCATTCGCATGGGAAATGCGCCCGGGGGTGGCGGGGCCGTAGCCATGGCGGTAGGCTTCAACAACGACATTTGGAAGTATGTAAACAAACTACCCTGTAGCACCACCACACAAACCATCGTTGCATCAGCTTCACACATTTACCCCAACCCAGCAAGGATAGGTGGCACCATCAACATCGAATTCAACAAAGCATCTTCAGTGAAATCAACAGCGCAATCATCGGCGCATTCAACAGCAGAAAATCATCCATCGCTAGCCCCGCAATTGCTAGATATCACCGGCAGATTGGTGGCTACTTTGAACGCCATCGCCCCAGAAAGCAATACGTACTCGCTCCCATCAACCCTCAATGCGGGCATCTACTTTTTGCGATTCTACCATCAGGGCAACACCCGAGAACAGCGACTCATCATTGAATAGATAGTACGAACTTTCGAATGATATTTCGCCTTAAAAACCCCCGAATTGTAGCTGCTTTGCTCAGTGATTTAGTAGGGTTTGACTTGCGAAAATCCGTAAAGTAATCCACGATTTTTTGCGATTTCCCGTAATACTGCGTTTATATTTGATCTCATGAAGCAATTAATCATTTTTGTTATAATCGCTTGCACATCAATCACCGTCAATGCTCAACGATTAATGAACAGCAACCGATCCACGGTGGGTTATATCGAATCGGGGCGGGTCATGAACAGTTCACGAAGCACAATCGGCTACATTGAAGATGGTCGCATCATGAACAGTTCTAGATCCACCATTGGTTACATAGAAAATGGTCGCGTGATGAACAGCAATCGCAGTACAATCGGTTATATCGACAACGGACGGGTTATGAACAGCTCTCGGTCTACGATTGGCTATGTGGAAGACGGGCGGGTGATGAACAGCAACCGAAGTACCCTTGGTTATTTTGAAAGCGTAAAACCC
>VGFS01000028.1 GCA_016868785.1 Bacteroidota bacterium | reverse complement strand
ATGCCCGTTTATTGTTTATGCCCTGTCGCTCGACCAGTGAGCTGTTACGCACTCTTTAAATGAATTGCTGCTTCCAAGCAAACATCCTGGCTGTCTGTGCGACTGGACCACATTTGATCAACTTAGTGTATACTTTGGGACCTTAGCTGTTAGTCTGGGTTGTTTCCCTCTCGGGCACGGACCTTAGCACCCATGCCCTCACTGCCGATTAATTAAATAATAGCATTCGGAGTTTATTTGAGTTCGGTAGACTTTGACATCCCCTTACCCAATTAGTAGCTCTACCTCTATTATTGTACGATCGACGCTGTTCCTAAAAACATTTCGGGGAGTACGAGCTATCTCTCAGTTTGATAGGCCTTTCACCCCTACCCTCAACTCATCCGAAAACTTTTCAACGTTTACCGGTTCGGACCTCCATTCAGTGTTACCTGAACTTCATCCTGGTCAAGGGTAGATCACAAAGTTTCGCGTCTACCCCCACTGACTGTGCGCCCTGTTAAGACTCGCTTTCGCTTCGGCTGCTTCCCTTAAAGGAATTAACCTTGCCAGTGAGGAGTAACTCGTTGGCTCATTATGCAAAAGGCACGCCGTCATCCCATATAGGGACTCCGACCGCTTGTAGGCGTACGATTTCAGGTTCTTTTCACCTCCCTGTTCGGGATACTTTTCACCTTTCCTTCGCAGTACTAGTTCACTATCGGTCTTTCAGTAGTATTTAGCCTTACCAGATGGTGCTGGCAGATTCACGCAAGATTTCTCCGGTCCCGCGCTACTCAGGATACCCTCCGGAATAAACAATTTACCAATACGGGACTATCACCCTCTGTGGTGCACCTTTCCATGTGCTTCTTATTAGCTGTTTGCTCGTTATGTGGGTCCTACAACCCCCATGTTGCCGTAACAACACAGGTTTGGGCTCTTCCCCGTTCGCTCGCCACTACTTGGGGAATCATTAAATTATTTTCTTTTCCTCCGCTTACTTAGATGTTTCAGTTCAGCGGGTTGACTCTTAAAAGTGTTAAAACACTTGGGTTGCCCCATTCGGAAATTTCCGGGTCAAAGGTTTTTAGGCACCTTACCGGAACTTATCGCAGCTGTACACGTCCTTCTTCGTCTCTGAAAGCCTAGGCATCCGCCGTACGCCCTTTGTAACTTATCCTATGATTACTCTTTAATTGTATTTCTTATTTCCAACATGTCAAAGAACTTCGTTGTATTGCTACAACTTGGTGGAGAATATCGGAGTCGAACCGATGACCCCTAGCTTGCAAAGCTAGTGCTCTAGCCAGCTGAGCTAATCCCCCATTTGTTATTGTGGTTACTGGCATTGGTAGTCCCGAGCAGATTTGAACTGCTGACCCCTACATTATCAGTGTAGTGCTCTAACCAACTGAGCTACGGGACTATTACGTCATAGTAGTCTTTGTAGCTTAGTTAAACCACTCTAACGAAGTTGTTAAAGAACGAAATTTTTGAAAGAAGAGAGGAATAACAAACCGCCGGTATTCTTATTTTCTAGATCTAATCTCTAGAAAGGAGGTGGTCCAACCACACCTTCCGGTACGGTTACCTTGTTACGACTTAGCCCCAGTTACTAGTATAACCCTAGGCGACTCCTTGCGGTTATCGACTTCAGGTTCTCCCAGCTTCCATGGCTTGACGGGCGGTGTGTACAAGGCCCGGGAACGTATTCACCGAATCAATGCTGATATTCGATTACTAGCGAATCCAGCTTCATGAGGTCGAGTTGCAGACCTCAATCCGAACTGAGAATGGCTTTTTGAGGTTTGCGCCTTGTTACCAAGTGGCATCTCATTGTACCATCCATTGTAGCACGTGTGTAGCCCTGGGCGTAAGGGCCATGATGACTTGACGTCGTCCCCGCCTTCCTCACTACTTGCGTAGGCAGTTTCTCTAGAGTCCCCAGCATAACCTGATGGCAACTAAAGATAGGGGTTGCGCTCGTTGCGGGACTTAACCCAACACCTCACGGCACGAGCTGACGACAGCCATGCAGCACCTTGCCAGTTGCCCCGAAGGGAAGCCACCTTTCGGCAGCGGTCACCTGACATTTAAGCCCAGGTAAGGTTTCTCGCGTATCATCGAATTAAACCACATGCTCCTCCGCTTGTGCGGGCCCCCGTCAATTCCTTTGAGTTTCAACCTTGCGGTCGTACTTCCCAGGTGGATTACTTAACGCTTTCGCTTAGCCACTGACTATATATCGCCAACAGCGAGTAATCAACGTTTAGGGCGTGGACTACCAGGGTATCTAATCCTGTTCGCTCCCCACGCTTTCGTGCCTCAGCGTCAATAATAGTTTAGCAGACTGCCTTCGCAATCGGTGTTCTATAACATATCTAAGCATTTCACCGCTACATGTTATATTCCATCTGCCTCAGCTACATTCAAGAAAACCAGTTTCAATGGCAGTTCCACAGTTGAGCTGCGGGCTTTCACCACTGACTTAATTTTCCGCCTACGCACCCTTTAAACCCAGTAAATCCGGACAACGCTTGGATCCTTCGTCTTACCGCGGCTGCTGGCACGAAGTTAGCCGATCCTTATTCATTAAGTACCGTCAGTACAGGACGCATCCCGTTTTTTCTTCCCTAATAAAAGAAGTTTACGACCCATAGGGCCTTCATCCTTCACGCGGCATGGCTGGTTCAGACTTGCGTCCATTGACCAATATTCCCTACTGCTGCCTCCCGTAGGAGTCCGTGTCTCAGTACCAGTGTGGGGGATCATCCTCTCAGACCCCCTATACATCGTAGCCTTGGTGAGCCATTACCTCACCAACTAGCTAATGTACCGCATGCCCATCCTTAACCGCCGGAGCTTTAACTACATCATGATGCCATGTCGTAGTCTTATGGGGGATTAATTCAGATTTCTCTGAGCTATACCCCAGTTAAAGGTAGGTTGCATACGTGTTACGCACCCGTGCGCCGGTTTCATGTCAGACGAATCCAACAATCTCCCTCGACTTGCATGTATTAGGCCTGCCGCTAGCGTTCATCCTGAGCCAGGATCAAACTCTCCATTGTAAAATGTTTGTTTGACCCGGCATCCCAAAGTATTATTTTTTTGGGTGGCTTGTTATTCCTTACTCTGTATCTTTCAAAGAACTTTATAAACTCAGACCCGAAGATCCGTTTATTACTTATTTCCCTTTTTCCTTCCGAAACGGGGTGCAAAGATACAATGTGTTTGTCGTATTATCAAGTAAAATTTTTAAAAAAAATTTACCCTTCATCACTACTCCATCTTGTACCTCTACGCCTGATATCGTTAAGAACACTCTCCAATAAATCCGCTCGCCTTAAACCCCTTATTTTAAAGCCCTTATCAAAGCTTACTGGTGTTTTTTTACGATTGTCTTTATCAGAACGGGATGCAAAATTACTACTCTTTTTTGATAATGCAAGCATGTCCAATAAAAAAATATCACGCCTAACACCAATCACTAGTAAATCAATCAATTACCCCACAAAAAAAATTATCGCCACAACAACGATCCATCCCCGTAACTCAGAAATCTGAAGTCCCGCCCCATAGCAAACCCATAAATTCTCTGCCAATCGCCCCGCACAAATGCAGAAATCAACATCAACAACGTAGACTTAGGCTGGTGAAAATTGGTAATCAACCCATTCACCACCCGAAATTCAAACCCCTCCAAAATAAATATTTGCGTCTGTCCCTGTATCATCCCGCCCCCACTCCTTGCATATGCAACCACCGCCGCCATCGATCGCTCCATCGAAATTTCACACCCATCCAACATCCCCAAGCCCAAATCATACCCATCACCGCTGTATACCATCCCCTCCCAACACCCATTTAACAACCTACAACCTACGAAATACAAACTCTCCAATACCCGCATCGATGTAGTACCAATAGCCACAACTCGGCGGTCTTCAGCCTGAGCTTCCATCAAGCAATCCAACAAATCTATCCCCACCGCAAATCGCTCCGCATGCATATCGTGCTGATTCGCAAACTCCGAAGTCATCGGCTTAAACGTACCGGCACCCACATGCAAAGTCAAATACCCAAACCGAATGCCTTTGTCCGACAGTCGCTCACACAACCCCTCCGTAAAATGCAACGACGCAGTAGGAGCCGCAACCGCACCAGCATGCTGCGCAAAAATCGCCTGATACCTCTCCTTATCGCCCTCGTTCACATCCCGCTCTATATAAGGTGGCAAGGGCACCGCTCCCAAACGCTCAATGGCATCTTGCATGGTCGCAAATTCGCCGCTGTGCGACATCTCTATTTGATTTTTGTCGCGGTCAAGCCAAACAATACGAATAGCACCGGATTCGCCTGCCACGCCCGATACCGTTACCGTCTCCCCCTCCTTGAATTTCCGTCGGTTCCCCACCATCACCACCCATTGCGTCCATGCCGCATCGATGGGATTCAACAAAAACACCTCTACCAGCGCTCCCCCCTGCACCCTACCGTGCAATCGGGCAGGAATCACTTTCGTGTCATTGGCAACCAACACATCGCCCGCTTCCATCAAATCAACCAAATCTGAAAACTGCGCTTCCTTGATGCGTTCCTCACCCTCGGTCAACGCAGCACTCCCCTCCGCACCCTTATACATCAACAATTTGGAAGAATCTCGCGGTTCCAATGCCTCAAACGCTATTCTGCCCGTAGGCAAATCATAATTGAATTCAGACACCGGCAGCGGTGGAATGTGCGCGGCCGCACCATACTCACTCCGCAATTCCAAAAAACGCATCAACGACTTAAAGGCATTACCACGATGGCTCAGGGCGTTCTTTTGACTGGCCGACATTTCCGCAAAGCTCACCCTATAACCCTCGGGCTGAAAAATGGGATCATAACCAAACCCCTCAAAACCACTGGGATTAGCGAGAATTTCGCCCGCTACTGTCCCATCGAAATACAATGGCCTGCCCTCACTACCCTCCAGTCCAACCACACACAAAACCGTCCGAAACGATGCTTTACGATTCTTTTCGCCTTCCAAAATCTGCAACAGCTTCTGGTTGTTGGCGGCGTGATTTACTGGCTCCCCAGCATATCGGGCCGAATAAACCCCCGGAGCACCATTCAATGCATCCACACACAAACCGCTGTCATCGGCCACGCATGGCAAACCCGTCGCAGCATAAACGGCCTGAGCTTTTAAAAAAGCATTCTCAAAAAAGGTCGTCCCGGTTTCATCTACCTCTATCTCAACACCCGCCTCTTTCAGGGAAATCAAGGTTAACTGTCCAGAAACGATGGCCTGGGCCTCTTCAATTTTATGGGCATTGTTGGTAGCAAATACCAATGTATGGGCAGACATCGTTGCTTACTCCCCTTTTTTACGCACGGTTCTCTGTTCGATGCGTTTTTCGTAGTTTTCTCCCAGAACGATGCGATGCACATAAATACCAGGTACATGGATTTCGTTTGGATGCAACTCTCCCGCCTCTACCAATTCTTCCACTTCAGCAATCGTGATTTTCCCTGCCATGGCCATCATTGGATTGAAGTTTCTGGCGGTGTCTTTGAAAACCAAATTACCATGCTTATCGCCTTTCCAGGCCTTTACGATGGCATAATCCGCATCAAACGCATATTCCATCAAATAAGTTTTACCGTTAAAGACACGCATTTCTTTGCCTTCGGCTACTTCTGTTCCAACACCTGCAGGGGTGTAAAACGCCGGAATGCCCGCGCCTGCGGCGCGGCATCGCTCTGCCAAAGTACCCTGCGGAATGAGTTCCACTTCCAACTCCCCACTCAACAACTGACGCTCAAACTCCGCATTCTCCCCCACATAAGAACTAATCATCTTCTTCACCTGCCGACCCTGCAACATCAACCCAATCCCAAAATCATCCACCCCCGCATTGTTGCTGATGCACGTCAAACCCTTCACCCCCTTCTTCACCAATGCAGCAATTGAATTCTCCGGAATACCACACAACCCGAACCCACCCAACATCAATACCGCACCATCCTGAATGTCCTCAATGGCCGCCTCAGCCGAAGCATATACTTTTCTCATAAACGCAAATTTACTGTACCTCCAGCTCTGCCGACAAACCTTTTTCGCACAAAGCCGTGCAAATGGGCTCCATGTCTTCATAACTACCCGATTTTACCGCGTACTTCCCATTATTATGGATAATCCAAGCACACTGCTCCGCCTGTAATTTGGTATGTCCGCAATACTTCATCAAATTGGCAATCACCCAATCAAACGTGTTCACATCGTCGTTGTACACCACGATCGTCCACCCCTTATCCAAAAGCGCCTCAAACTCCTGCTGCGGATTGTAACTGGGATTTGATGCTGTCATTCTCATGATTTAACTCTTTTTTTGGCCAAAATGCGCGACTTCATTTCTTCACCTTCAACCAGTCGCTTGATATTCGTCCGGTGGGTATAAACAACCAGCAACGCCACCGCCAAACTAAAAACCACTACACTCAAATCGCTATACCCAAAGACCCTAACAAACAAAATCGGAATCGAAAGTCCTGCCACCATAGAACCCACACTCACATAGCCTGTAATAATATTAACAATCACAAACACCAATAATCCCAGCCCCGCAACCCGTGGGTCCAACGCAATGATCATCCCAAACAAAGTAGCAACCCCCTTACCGCCCTTAAACTTCGCAAATACGGGCAACATGTGTCCGATAACCGCCAAAATGCCAAAAATCACCGGGTAAAAGAACGACTCCAACTGCACAACAGTACCTGCCCCACCCCCTATTTTTGACATTAAAAAAGCCAACTGCACCGCAAAAAAGCCTTTCAGGATGTCCAACAACAACACCACCGTTCCCGGCCCCTTTCCCAAAACCCGAAAAACATTCGTTGCGCCCGCATTACCGCTGCCGTGCTCTCGCACATCGATGCCGTAAAATTGCCTTCCCACCAAAATGGCAAACGGTATCGACCCCATCAAGTAAGCCAATAATGCATACATCAATTCAATCCACATCTTCGATAATATCTAAGAGATTCCTAATAAAATCTTGGGCAAATTTAACGCAATATCTCCAGTTACCCCTAAGGCTTCACCAATTTCACTGTAGTCTTTTGATCACCCGCTTGAATTTCTACCCAGTACAAACCAGCCGATAGTCCAGCAATATTCAGCTGTTGTCCGCCACCCTGCAATAGGATCGTTGGCACGGAATACGATTTACCCTGAACATCCAAAACACGAATGGCATCGATTTGCTTCACTTTCAATGGCTCTACCACAAACACCGCAGTGGCTGGATTGGGATAAGCCTTCACCCACGATTCAACCGCTAGTGACTTCATCGCACTGGCTGGTGGCATTTCAAAATTCTCCTCGCCATCCGCACAGTTGTTGGGACTTCCTTGTGCTGCATTGTATCCAAGACCCCTGCGAGCAAACGCCTTCCAAATCAAACTGGCATTGGCGCCGCCGTTGCGATTTTCATCGGCCATCAAAATTGCATCACGTGCATCGGTAAAGCCCGGACCACATGGCTGCAATTTCATCGCATCAAACACCAACAGCACAGCCATGTTGTTGCCGCCCTTGCCATTGTAAAAATCTTCGTCGAAGCCATACTTGTCTACAAACTCCCAGTACATATCCCACAGCATGGTACACCAAATCTCACCGGTGTAATGCACTGGCGTTTGAATTCCACTCGCAGCAGCCGCCAAATTGCCATAGGTGTGCGGATTGATACTCATGTTTGTTGAGTAAGGATATGTGCGAATGCCTCCGCCCGATTGTGTCTCGCCAATAAGCCAGTTGCCCACACCGCGAGCCTGAGAACCCACATCGCCCTTTTTTGCTGTGAATGCCAACCCCAAAAAGTCGCTCCAACCCTCACCCATCTGCTCTGCGTTGGACAAACCATTGGAATTGGAAGGCCCACAAGTTAATCTGTTAGAAATTCCATGGGTGTATTCATGCGCGATTACTCCTAAATCCAGGTCGCTATCGGTCTTTTTCGCATACGCAGAACTGTCGTAAAAAGTTACATTGAGGTTGGTATCCTTCAACAAATTGCGCAATTCATTCGCATTACTCAGTCGAACAAAAATCACAGGAATGGTAACTTTACTGGCTTGAGATGTATTGTCGGTAGCCATGGTAATGACTTGATCGGCCGATGACGTATCCAACAATACCACCGCGTTAGCCCCATACATTTGGGCGCGATATACTTTTTGTACAAACGTACATCCTCCGCGAACCACAGCCGCAATATTGCCATTAACCGCCGGACCGTTCGACAAATTCGTGCAGCATTTGTTGGTTGCCGCCGTCACATTGTCTTTCACCAACACCAATTTCCCTGAAACTGGCACCGCCGTAATTTTCTTACCCCAGTTGCCGTCGGTGATTCCCACACCATATTTCATGCCCGCGCCATAATTCACCACCAAATTGGCTTTCACACTCACGCCGTCCCAAATGAACATTTGCATGCGTGGGGCAGACCCTTCCGGGGGTGTTGAGAAGTTGGCATTGTTAGTTCCGCTACCGTCCTGAGCATCCGCATTTACCGCATCACTTCCCGAGCCCGCAGCAGAATAGTTTTTGGTTTGAAAATTCCCAGATTGTTCGTCGAAACCATAATGCTGTGACAAATCATGCATCAAATTATTGGCCACAAACAGGTTATTGATGGCAAAGTCCCGATAGTTTACCGGATCGATTTCACTTTTGGAATAGGTAAAATCAAAAGCCAAAGAGGTGCCTCCGTTAGGACTATAACCTGGCTGATTGTTGGCATCAGCATCTTCCGAAGCATACACATTGTTTCCCCGAGTGATGGTATATTCAGCACCGGCCGCACCGTTCACATCATGCCAGCCATAAGGCGATGCTTGGGCATCGGCCGGACTTGTGAGCGAGGCAGGATTACCGTACAAGGGGCTTTCGGTCGGGAATGCATAGGCCTTATAGGTGGCACCATCTCCTCTTCGTTGGAGCGATTTACCTTGACCGCTCAGCACCAATGATTTGGCGGGGGCCGCAAAATTCTCTGTTGAAGCCAGCGTCGATGGGGCACAATGAACCGTCCAGCTGTGTTTTTGTAACACATTGCCTTGCGCATCGATCCAAAGGTTGAGCCAATCTGCGGTTTTGGGTTGATAAAAAACGAAGTATTTCGCCGCAATGAGGCTGCCATTTGCATCGGGCCAGGCCACTGTTTGCGTGTAAAAACGTCCTTCTACAAACGCAGTTTTTGCCTGCATGGGCTCCCAAACCACGGTGGTAGGTATTTCTTGGGGATTTTCGAAGGCCTTATTCAGAGCGATTTCTCCCAAGGCTTGGGTATTGAGCGATGAAAAATCTCCTTGGATTTTTTCTTTGGCATGGGCGATGGCCCTGGAGTTTGCGTAATAGAGTGATCCATCCGACTTAAAATGCAAACCGATCACACCGTTAACCACAGGTACCCCGCCGATGGTTTGAACAACATAGGCATGCGTTTGTCCGGAAGACTCTCTCACAAAATCCTGCATGGCAGCATCAGAGAGATCGGCGGAGGTCAATCCCCACTTGCCTTGGTCGGCCAATTGTTTGGCAACATTGATGGCCTGGGTTGGGGTGATTCCCGAAAAAGTATTTTGGGCAGAGAGGGTTGCGCAACCCAATCCGAACCCTATGAACAATAGCGCTGAAGCGAAAGTATTTTTCATGAACCCGCAAGATATCGGTTTGGAGTGGGTTGCGCAAAATTTTGGCACAAAAAAGCCCCGCATTAGCGGGGCTTTTTGATATTAATTAAACAAAATTCCTTAACAGTATTTGAACATGCTACCGCCGTAAATGGCATTTTCACCCAATTCCTCTTCGATGCGAAGCAATTGGTTGTATTTGGCCATACGGTCAGAGCGAGAAGCACTTCCCGTTTTAATTTGAGCGCTGTTCATTGCCACAGCCAAATCAGCAATTGTACTATCCTCAGTTTCACCACTTCTATGACTGATCACATTTGAGTAACTGTGACGCGTGGCCAATTGAATGGCATTTAACGTTTCGGTCAAAGTACCAATTTGATTTACCTTGATCAAGATTGAGTTGGCAATTCCGTCGTTGATTCCGCGCTGCAATCGATCCACGTTGGTAACGAACAAATCGTCGCCCACCAATTGAACTTTATCGCCCACGGCATCTGTCAATTTCTTCCAGCTAGCCCAGTCATCCTCAGCACATCCATCTTCGATAGAAACGATGGGATATTTCTTGCACCAATCAGCCAAATAGTTCACCATCTCGTCACCGGTAAAGATTTTTCCATCCGATTTCTTGAATGTGTACAAACCTGTCTTCTCATCATAAAACTCTGAAGTTGCCGCATCCATGGCGATGTAGATATCCTCTCCCGGACGATATCCGGCCTTTTCAATGGCTCTTAATACGATTTCAATGGCCTCTTCATTGCTCTGAATATTGGGTGCGAATCCACCTTCATCTCCAACATTGGTTGAATATCCAGCCGCTTTCAATACCGATTTCAAATGATGGAACACCTCCACACCCATGCGCAAACTATGAGAGAAACTCTCAGCCTTCACGGGCATAACCATGAACTCCTGGAAATCGATTTTGTTGTCGGCATGCGCGCCCCCGTTCAAAATATTCATCATGGGAACTGGCAAAACGTTGGCATTTACCCCACCGATGTATTTGTACAAAGGCATACCCAATTCGTCGGCCGCCGCGCGGGCACAAGCCAAAGAAACAGCCAAGATGGCGTTGGCTCCCAACCTAGATTTATTGGGGGTACCATCCATGTCCAACAAAATGCTGTCAATTTCATTTTGAGCACACACCTCCGTTCCTTCCAATGCTTCTGAAATGTAATTGTTCACATTTTCAACGGCCTCTAACACACCTTTTCCCAAGTACAAGTTTGGATCGTTATCGCGCAATTCAGCAGCTTCATGGATACCAGTTGAAGCCCCTGAGGGAACTGCCGCTCTTCCAAAGCCACCGTCTTCGGTGTATACCTCTGCTTCTACCGTTGGATTGCCACGCGAATCCAAAATTTGTCGGGCCTGAATATGGGTTATTTCGCTCATGTTGATGGGATTTATTACTTATGTTTTTGAATCAAATCGATAAATTGGTCGAACAGATACCAAGAATCATGTGGACCGGGAGATGCCTCCGGGTGATGCTGTACCGAGAAAGCGGGAACATCCAAACGGGCAATTCCCTCAACGGTATCGTCGTTCAAGTTGATGTGGGTAAGCTGAACTTTGTGCGAAAAAGTTTCATCGTATTGCACAGCAAAGCCATGATTCTGGCTCGTGATTTCGCTTCTACCGGTAACCAAATTCTTCACCGGGTGATTCAACCCCCGATGTCCGTGGTGCATTTTGTAGGTTTTGAGTCCGGATGCCAAACTCAACAACTGATGCCCCAAACATATGCCGAAGGTTGGCATTCCACCATCCACGAGTTCACGAACCGCAGCGATGGCATAATCCATGGAGGCCGGATCACCAGGGCCATTGCTAATCATCAATCCATCTGGGTTCCAGGCTTTCACATCTGCAGCAGTGGCATTCCAAGGAAAAATCCCAAGGTAACAACCACGCTCCACCAAGCAACGGGCAATATTTAATTTGTTGCCATAATCCAACAAAGCCACGCGCAATGGCGCCTGCTCGTCACCCATCGTATGAAATTCAGTACTCGAAACCTTAGAAGCCAACTCCAAACCATCCATAGAAGGAACCGCATTCAATTGCTGAATCAATGCCTCCACATCCATGTTCTCGGATGAGATAATTGCGTTTTTCGCACCAGTCTCACGCAAATGACGAACCAATTGTCGGGTATCGATGTCTGAAATTCCTACGAGGCCGTTCGACATAAAATAACTGTCGAGGCTGTCCGAACCATTTTGTCTTGAGTAATTGTGGGAAAACTTTTTGCATACCAAACCTGCGATTTTGATGCCGTCACTTTCAATTTCCTCTTCGTGCACACCATAGTTACCGATGTGATCAGAGGTCATTACCAGAATCTGACCAAAGTATGAGGGGTCCGTAAAAACCTCCTGATAGCCTGTCATTCCTGTGTTAAAACAAATTTCGCCGGTAGTTGTACCTATTTTGCCGATGGCTGTACCGCGAAAAACGGTACCGTCTTGTAGCACCAAAAGTGCTGGAGTTAGTTGAGCATTCACTTCAAGGGTTCAAATTTCGTATTATTACTCCAAGTCTTCAAGCATTGTGGGTAAATTGTTGTCTACCCGTTGGTCTGATCGATGTTTTCCTTTGGGAACCAGATCGACCAAAAAATACTCAAGCACAAAATTCCAATGATCACCAGCAAATTATGAATCTCATTGAAGCCGTACTCAAGCGCGTATTTTTCCAACAACATCTTCAATCCGATGTATACCAAAATCATGGACAATCCATATTTCAAACTGTAAAATTTATCCATCCCTGCTCCCAACAAAAAGTAGAGCGACCGCAATCCCATGACCGCGAAAATGTTGGAGAAGAAAACCAAATAAGGATCACGGGTAACACCAAACACCGCAGGCACACTGTCTACGGCAAAAACTACATCCGTAACATCCACAATAATCAAAACTAAAAATGGAATGGTTAAATACAAATAACCATTCTGCCGGGTAAAAAATCGGGTTTCCGAGGGATTGTTGTCAGCCACACGAAACCATTTCCTTGCATACCGAACCACCACATGATTGTCTGTATCAATTTCATCATCATCCCCAGAACCCAGCATTTTGAAACCGCTGTAAACCAAGAAGGCACCGAAAAGATACATGACCCATTCAAACTTCGACACAATTTCACTCCCCAAGTAAATAAACAAAAAGCGCAATACCACCGCACCAATTACACCCCAAATCAAAATACGCTTTTGATTTTCGCCATTCATTTTGAACGATTGAAAAATCAACAAGATCACAAATAGGTTGTCGATACTCAACGCATATTCCAGCAAAAATCCGCTCAAATAGGATACCGCTGACATCTTAGAGAAGTCGGACATAGCCCTATCAAAATCACCGGACAAATCCAACTGCACCTTGTAATCCAATTGATATTGTCGCATATCCTCAATCGACTGAATATTCTGAAGTTCGCCATGAAAAAAGTAAATCACAACCGTCATCAGCAAACCGATCGAAAACCAACCGGCGGTATGCTTTAGTGCCTGAGCGGCGGTAACTTCCTCCCGCTGTGTTTTGGTAAACACCCCCAAATCCCAGAGCATACCAAGCAACAATACAACAAAAAAAGAACCCAAAAAAATCAACTGCGTCATATTCTGCTGCAAAGGTACGACGAAATCAAAGACATCCCCCATCGTCATGCAGTCAGAAAGGCCTAGATTTGCGACAAATGCAAAGAATGAAATCAAGTTTTATAAAAAACGCAACCTTGAGCGTAGTGGCTGGTTTACTTCTGGCCCTGACTACCCAATCGCATCGTCCGGAAGAAGGCATGTTTCCATTGAATTATGTAAACATCAACGACCTTAAAAATGCGGGACTAAAACTCGAAGGAAAAGACATTTTCAACCCCGAAGGACTCAGCCTTACCAACGCCCTGGTAAAAGTTGGGGGATGCACGGGAAGTTTCATCTCAAACGAAGGGTTGATCATCACCAATCATCATTGTGTATATGGTTCCGTGGCCGATGCAAGCACCGTGGAGAACAATCACCTAGAAAACGGATTCGTCGCCAAAACGAAAGAGCAAGAAATACCCATCAACATGCCATGCAAAATCACCGAGAGTTACGAAGATGTATCGGACCGGGTATTACGGGGCATCGACGAATCGTTTTCGGCCAGCCAACGTGCAGCAAGCATCAGTAAAAATATTAGCAACATCGTTGCCGAGGAAAGGGCCAAACACCCCGATAAAAGCATCGAAGTTTCGGAAATGTTTGTTGGAAAAACCTACACCCTCTTTCGGTATGTGTTCTTGAAAGATGTGCGATTGGTTTTGGCGCCACCGGTAACCATCGGACAGTTTGGCGGGGACTCGGACAACTGGGAATGGCCCCGACACAACGGAGATTTTAGTTTGGTTCGTGCCTACGTGGGGAAAGATGGTAAACCCGCGGCATACAGCAGCGAGAATGTGCCATTTACACCCGCAAAAACGCTAAAAATCAACCCAAAAGGCACCAAAGAAGGTGATTTTGTATTTATCATGGGCTACCCCGGACGCACATTCAGAAACGAAACGGCCCCCTATTTGGCTTTTCAAGAATCGGTTCACCTTCCCAAAATTCAGGGTTTTTACAGCTGGTATTTAGGCCAAATCAAAGACATCACCAAGAACAACGAATCGGAACGATTGGCTTTTGCGGGCGATGTGCAGAGCCTGGAGAACGTAGAGAAAAATTATCGCGGTAAAATTCAAGGCTTAAGGCGTACCCAATTGGTAGCAGCTAGAAATACCGAGGAAAATCAGATGCGGACTTGGGCGAGTAATCAACCGCGTTACAAAGAAACGGGTGTTGCAGCCATAGATTCGTTGCGGGTGCTTTGGCAGATCAAAGACAAAACCCAAGAAGTGCGCTATTGGGCACAATTCACAAACAATCAAAGTAAATACAGCTATGCCATTGCAGCCATAGAAAATGCCAAAATGCGGTGGGCCATTGCCAATGCAACCACCACCAAAATCGCCAGCGCAAAGGTTATCGCGGACACCAAAAAGGAAATATTGACGAATTTATTCAAACAACTCTCTGGAATAGAAGCACCACTAAACCCAGAACTTGAAAAAAGGGTGCTGGCAAAAATGGTATCGGAAGGCGTAAGTATTGTTCAGAATTTATCGACGACGGCAAGGGATTATCGCAAAGCAGATATGTTCGGTCAAGCGCAATCCTATTTCAATCAGCGGCTAAAAATCATGTTGAACGGAAAAAGTCCTGAAACATTCGCTCATCTCGCGGCTGCCAAAACCAAGGTGAACCAACTCGGACAAATCCAACAAATGATTTCAAGCGCCAAAATTGCCTCGGAATCTATCACAGAAGCAAACCACAACACATACAATATCAAATGGTGGGATTTGAACATCGGCAAAGAAGATGCCTTGAGTCAGTGGGGTCGATTGGTGAACATGGTAATGGGACCTGTGATGACGCAAAACATTCAAATTGAGGAGAAAATCAAGGCTGCGATGCCCATCTACTTGGATATGCGTCGCGATTTCAAAGCCACCCAATTTATTCCGGATGCCAACAGCACGTTAAGATTAACGTACGGTTACATTCGTCGATATAGTCCAAACGATGGCGAAATACATCAACCCTACACCTACTTAGATGGGATTTTCGAAAAGGCAAATACCCGACCAGATTACCGTTTACCCAGTGTAGTGGCCGATAATTTGCGAATCAAAGAAGTGGCTTCCATCTTCAAAGATCCTAAAACGGGCAAGGTGATCGTGGGTATGCTGTACAATTTAGATACTACCGGCGGCAACAGTGGTTCCCCTGTTTTGAACGAGCGCGGTGAACTGATAGGGATCAACTTCGACCGAAGTTTTACTGCTACGATCAACGATTACGCTTGGAACGAGAATTACAGTCGTTCCATCGGCTGCGACATACGCTATGCCTTATTCATAATGAAATACGTCTCAAAAGCGGATCATATATTGAAAGAAATCGGGGTTACCGAAGAGCAATTACAAGCACAGTAATTCTACTGCGCTTTTAATTGACATTTTTTAATCTCTGTTTAAACATTGACACAGAACGAAATAATCAGCCCTGATTTCATCACCATCGTTGGAGAATTAAACAAGGAGTTCACCACCAATTTCAGGAACAACTGGGAAATTCAATTTACCTAAAAAGAAAAGGCCACCCAATTGGGTGGCCTTTTCATATTGATAAAGGGGTTTCTTATTTGGTTTCCTCTTCAGAAGCATCTGATGCATCTTCAGCAGGAGCTTCAGCAGCAGGAGTTTCTTCTGAAGCTTCAGCCGCTGGAACAGCAACTTCTTCCGCAGTTACTTCCTCTGCAACAACTTCCTCTGCAACAACTTCTTCAACAACCGCTTCAGCTACAGCAGCCTTAGGTGCAGTTGCTTTTGCAGTATTTGTAGCACCACCACGACGAGAACGACGAGTAGTAGACTTTTTCTTGTCGGCGTTGAAACCTTCGAAAAACTCATTGAAGTCAACCAATTCAATCATGGCCATCTCCGCATTGTCACCAGCACGATTGCCAGTTTTCAAAATACGGGTATATCCACCTGGTCTGTTGGCCACTTTGCCGCCTACTACAGTGAACAATTCGGTCACGGCTTCCTTGTCTTTCAAATAAGAGAAAACTGTACGGTAGTTGTGGGTGGACGCATCTTTACTGCGAGTAATAATGGGCTCAACATACACACGCAATGCTTTCGCTTTCGCTACAGTGGTAACGATACGCTTATGTATGATCAAAGAAGAGGCCATGTTCGACAGCATCGCAGCGCGATGTGAAGCGGTTCTTCCCAAGTGATTAATTTTCTTTCCGTGTCTCATCTCTTAATTAGTCTTCATTAATGTTATATCTGGCAACGTCCATTCCAAAGTGTAAACCTTTTTCACGAACAAATTCTTCCAACTCAGACAATGATTTTTTACCAAAGTTTCTGAATTTCAACAAGTCATCAATGTGGTAATTAACCAACTCGCCAAGGGTTTTGATTTCCGCCGCTTTCAAGCAGTTGTATGCACGAACCGACAAATCCAAGTCAGCCAAAGGAGTTTTCAACACTTTACGCATTGACAAGAATCCTTCATCCACTTCTTCAACCGCTTTGCTTGCTTTTGACTCAGGCATGATATTCTCATCACTGAACAATACGAAATGCTGAATCAAAATTTTGGCAGCCTCTTTCATGGCTTCTTCTGGGTGGATGCTACCATCGGTGGTTACTTCCATCACCAGTTTCTCGTAATCGGTTCTTTGCTCTACACGGAAGTCTTCAACGCTGTATTTCACGTTGCGGATGGGCGTGTAAATAGAATCGATTGCGATGGTACCAATTTGGGCATCTTTCACCTTGTTTTCTTCTGCAGGCACATAACCACGACCTTTACCCACGGTAATTTCGAGTTCGATGCTCACAGTAGGCTCCATGTTGCAGATAACCAATTCTGGGTTCAAAATGTTGAAAGCATTTGTATAACGACCAATGTCGCCAGCCAAAAACTGATCCTTACCTTTCACAGAGATGAAGATTTTCTCTTGCTCATCTGTTGAGGAATTTGATTTGAAACGCACCTGCTTCAAATTCAACACCATTTCAACCACATCTTCAGTTACACCTTTGATGGTACTGAACTCATGGTCTACCCCTTGAATTTTCACAGAGGTAATGGCATAGCCCTCTAGTGAAGAGAGGAGAATTCTGCGCATTGCATTTCCAATGGTTACACCGTAACCTTTTTCCAACGGACTGAATTCAAACAGTCCATGAAAATCGGTGGCTTTGTGCATAACCACTTTATTTGGTTTTTGAAAAGGTATTATACCCATGATTTTTTCTAATTATTTGCTATAAAGTTCGACAATCAACTGCTCCTTGATGTTCTCAGGAATTTCAGAACGCTCAGGGTAGGTTAAAAACTTACCACTCAAATCGTTTCCATTCCAATCGATCCAACTAAAACGGTTGTTTACTTTACTTACTGAATTGGTAATCACTTCCAAAGATTTTGAACGCTCACGTACAGCAACTACATCTCCAGGACGCAATTGGCAGCTAGGAATGTTCACAACCTCACCATTAACCAAAATGTGGCAGTGAGAAACCAACTGACGGGCACCACGACGTGTAGGCGCTATACCCATACGGTAAACCGCGTTATCCAAACGCGCTTCTAAGAATTTCAACAAATTCTCACCGGTAATTCCTTTTTTAGCAGCCGCACGCTTGAAAGTGTTACGGAACTGCTTCTCCAATACACCATAAGTGTATTTGGCTTTTTGCTTTTCAGCCAATTGAACTGCGTACTCCGATTTCTTGGGCTTGCGACGAGAATTTCCGTGTTGACCTGGACCGTAGTTCTTTTTTTCAAGTGCTTTATCTTTTCCGAAAATCGCTTCACGGAAACGACGTGCCACTTTGGATTTTGGACCTGTATATCTTGCCATTGGTTTTTTCTTCTAAAATTTAATTATACTCTTCTACGTTTTGGAGGACGACATCCATTGTGAGGCATTGGCGTAATGTCAGTGATTGACATAACTTCGATACCTACTGTTTGAAGGTTACGAATGGCGCTGTCACGGCCACTGCCTGGACCTTTAACAAACACATCCACCTTTCTCAAACCAGCATCGTAAGCAACCTTCGCACAATCCAAAGACGATACTTGAGCAGCATAAGGCGTGTTCTTCTTAGAACCTCTGAATCCCATCTTACCCGCTGAAGACCAACTGATCACCTGTCCGTCTACATTCGTAACTGAGATAATAATATTATTGAAAGTAGCACGGATGTGCACTTGACCCAATGGATCAACTTTTACCTTCTTTTTAACTACTTTTTTCTTATTTGTATTTGCCATGATTCTGTTCGTGCTATGGATTACTTAGTGGCTTTTTTCTTACCGGCAACAGTTTTACGCTTACCTTTTCTTGTACGTGCGTTGGTGCTGGTACGCTGACCGCGAACTGGCAATCCCTTACGGTGACGCTGACCACGGTAACATCCAATGTCCATCAAACGCTTGATGTTCAATTGAACCTCAGATCTCAATTCACCTTCTGTCTTGATGTTTGATGTAATGAAGTTACGAATTGCTGCCAACTCGTCGTCATTCCACTCATTCACCTTTTTGTCATGACTAATTCCTGCTTGATCCAAAATCAATGCAGCTCTACTTCTACCAATTCCGTAGATGTAAGTCAGGCCAATTACGCCTCGTTTGTTTTTGGGAATATCTATCCCTGCTATCCTAGCCATTATGGTTATCCTTGTCTTTGCTTATATTTTGGGTTCTTCTTGTTGATAACATACACCTTACCCTTACGGCGTACGATTTTACAGTCTACACTGCGCTTTTTTACTGCGGTTCTTACTTTCATGGTCTTACTTATATCTATATGAAATTCTACCTCTCGTTAAATCGTAAGGCGACATTTCAACTTGTACTCTATCACCAGGTAGGATACGGATGTAATGCATACGCATCTTTCCTGAAATTGTTGCTATAATCTCATGTCCGTTTTCCAACTTCACGCGAAACATGGCATTCGACAACGCTTCGGTTATCGTTCCATCTTGTTTTATTGCATCTTGCTTGGACATATCGTTAAAAGGGTTGCGAAATTAATAAACTTATTATTAAAAATCAACTTGACTGTACTGATTTGTCATTCTACCCTTCAATTTACCACCACCACTCATCAATCCGTCGTATTTGCGCATCAATAAGTAACTGTCGATTTGTTGCAAAGTATCTAAAACAACACCCACCAAAATCAACAAACTGGTACCTCCGAAGAATTGACTGAACTCCTGATTCACTTTGAATGAAACAGCCACAACAGGCAACACAGCAACCAAACTGATGAAAACAGCGCCGGGGAAAGTGATCTTTGAAATCACACCATCGATGAAATTCGCTGTTTGCTTACCGGGCTTGATGCCAGGAATGAAGCCGTTATTGCGTTTCATATCATCCGCCATTTGAACGGGGTTGAAAATAATGGCTGTGTAGAAATAGGTGAATACTACTATCAAGAAAATCAAGATGAAGTTGTGCATGAATCCATTGGGATTCATCAAACTCATCAACCATTCAGGTGCCGCTGACTGCGTGTAGAAACTACCAATAGTCGCAGGCAAGAACAATATGGCTTGTGCAAAAATAATGGGCATAACACCTGCCGCCAAAATTTTGATGGGTAAGTATTGTCTCGCGCCACCATATTGGCGGTTTCCTACCACACGCTTGGCGTAGTTGATGGTGATTTTGCGCGTACCCTGTGTTAACAGAATCACACCCAATACTACCATAAACCAAACAACCATTTCAATGATGAACAAAATGAAACCGGCATCTGAAAACCGGAATACCAATTCACTCAACAAGGCCGATGGTAGACGGGCAATGATACCCACCATGATCAACAAACTAATACCATTACCCAAACCACGGTCGGTAATACGCTCACCCAACCACATGGTAAACATGGTACCAGCCGTTAACAAGAACATGTTGGTTATCATGAACATACCTGGAGTAATAGAATCGGTGAAGTTGTACAACAACGCCTGACCATTACCTGGAGTGGAAGCAATATTATTCAAATAACCATAGGCCTGTACCATTGTAAATGCAATGGTGAGGATACGGGTGTATTGGTTGATTTTTCTACGACCTTCCTCTCCTTCTTTCTGCAAACGCTGAAAAGCAGGAACGGCAATCGAAAACAGCTGCATGAAAATTGAAGCAGAAATGTAGGGCATAATACCGAGGGCAAAAATTGCTCCGCGACCGAATGCGCCACCTGCAAAGGTGTTGATCAATCCCAAGATGTTGTTCTTGGTTTGGTTGTTCAAACCCTCCAATGCATCGCTATCGATACCCGGCAAAATCACATAAGACCCCAATCGGTAGATAACCAACAAAGAAAGTGTATACACAATTCTCTTGCGGAGATCTTCGATAGACCAAATATGCTTGAACGTTTCAATCAGCTTTTTCATGATGATTTGATTTAAGCGATTTCTGTAGCGCTTCCTCCAGCCTTCTCGATAGCCGCTTTGGCAGTAGCAGAGAATTTGTGAGCGTGTACTTCCAGAGCAATGGTGATTTCACCACGACCCAACACTTTCACCAATTCGCGCTTGTTTACCAAGTGCTTATCAATCAAAAACTGTTGATCAACTTTGTTAACGCCCGCACCTTCTGCGATCTGTTGCAAAACATCCAAGTTAATGGCCGCGTACTCAACACGGTTGATGTTTTTGAAACCACCCTTAGGAATACGACGTTGCAAAGGCATCTGACCACCTTCAAAACCGATTTTGCGGCTATAACCAGTGCGCGATTGTGCACCTTTGTGTCCTTTTGTAGAAGTTCCACCACGACCTGAACCTTGACCACGGCCAATACGCTTGCGGTTTTTAATGGAACCTTCTGCAGGTTTTAAATTACTGAGATTCATCTTTTTAATTAATCAGCGTTTTCTACTTTTAACAAATGACTTACAGTACGCACCATACCTTCAGTAGAAGAATTCAATTCAACTACACGGCTAGCTTGCATCTTGTTCAAGCCCAGTGCTTTCAATGTGGCCTTTTGGTTTTTCGGATATCCAATACCACTCTTGATTTGTGTGATTTTTACCTTAGACATATCGATTAACCATTAAATACCTTTTTCATACTGATGCCACGCAATTGCGCAACTGAATGTGGATCGCGCATCTTCATCAACGCATCGAAAGTTGCTTTTACCACGTTGTGTGGGTTAGAAGAACCTTTAGATTTCGCCAATACATCGGTTACACCTGCACTCTCCAATACCGCACGCATCGCACCACCGGCAATTACTCCAGTACCGTGAGCGGCAGGCTTCAAGAATACATGTCCACCACCGAAACGACCAATTTGTTCGTGAGGCACAGTGCCATTAATTACGGGAACTTTGATCAAATTTTTCTTTGCATCTTCAATTCCCTTATTGATGGCATCCATCACTTCGCCTGATTTTCCCAAACCATGACCTACGACGCCTTTGCCGTCACCAACAACCACCAAAGCAGTGAAGTTGAAGGTACGACCACCTTTGGTCACCTTTGATACACGGTTGATCGAAACAACCTTCTCAGTCAAAGTGAGTTCACTGGGTCTTACTCTTACAATATTGCTATTCAACATAATCGTTTCTTTTAGAATTCGAGTCCACCCTCACGAGCGCCCTCTGCCAAACTTTTAACACGACCGTGGTACAAGTTACCACCACGATCAAATACAACTGCCTTGATGCCGGCTTCCACTGCACGAGTGGCAATGGTCTTACCCACAATGCTCGCCTTCTCCACCTTCGTTACTTTGTTGACAGAAATTGCCGCCTCACGAGACGATGCTGCACACAAAGTAGTTCCGTTGCTATCATCAATGATCTGCGCATAAATCTCAACATTACTTCTGAATACACTCAATCTGGGACGAGCTGCAGTTCCAGAAACTTTACCGCGAATTCTGCGTTTGATTTTATTCTTATTATTAATTTTCTTAGTGTTTGCCATTTTTTAGGTTCTCCTTATTTCTTAGAGGCAGATTTACCAGCCTTTCTTCGCAAAACTTCACCGGCAAAACGAATACCTTTTCCTTTGTAAGGTTCAGGCTTACGGAATGAACGGATTTTAGCGGCAACCTGTCCCAACAATTGCTTGTCGGCACACTCCATCATAATCGCTGGTGGTTGTCCTTTCAAAGTTTCAGTGGTTACTTTGATTTCCTTGGGAATTTCCAACATAATTTTGTGTGAGTATCCTAACACAAATTCAACCAGGTTACCCTCGTTAGAGACCTTGTAACCTACACCTACCAATTCCTGACGAACACTATGACCTTGGCTTACGCCGATCACCATATTGTTAATAAGGGCACGATACAACCCGTGAAGGGCTCTGTGCATTTTACTGTCGCTGGGGCGATTGACTGTCAAAACACCATCCGCGATATCAACCATGATATCGGTATTGATCTCTTGTGACACTTCTCCTTTTGGACCCTTTGCAACCACCAAACCGTTGTTTACCGTTACGGTAACACCAGCAGGGATTCCAATGGGCAATTTTCCTACGCGTGACATTATTATTCTGTTTTAAAATTTATTTATGAAACGAAACACAAAACTTCACCGCCAACACCCAACATACGGGCCTCTTTGTCGGTCATTACACCTTTTGAAGTAGTGATAATAGCTACACCCAAACCGTTCAATACCTTTGGCATCTCAGTAGCGTTGGCATAGCGACGCAAACCAGGAGTACTCACACGCTTCAATGAAGTGATCGCACTTTGTTTGGTTTGGTTGTTGTATTTCAACGCAATCTTGATAACACCTTGGTGGTTTTCGGTATCTTCAAATTTGTATTTCAAGATGTAACCCTTCTCGTACAATACGCGGGTCATCTCTTTCTTAAGGTTACTTGCGGGTATTTCAACCACACGGTGCTTGGCTTTAACTGCGTTGCGCAAGCGGGTCAGATAATCTGCAATTGGATCTGTCATTGCTTTGTATATTTTACCAACTAGATTTGGTTACACCTGGGATTTTACCATCACTGGCCAACTGACGGAACTGGTTCCGGCAAATGCCAAAAACTCTCATGTAACCGCGAGGCTTACCAGTCAATTTGCAACGATTGCGCAAACGAACTGGTGATGCATTGCGTGGAATAGCTTGCAACGCATCGTAGTTGCCTTCGGCCTTTAATTTGGCGCGCTTTTCAGCATAACGTGCAACCATCGCCTCACGTTTACGCTGTCTGGCTTTCATTGATTCTTTTGCCATCTCTTATTTCTTTTTAAAGGGGAAACCCATAAATTTTAACAGTTCTAAACACTCCTCATCCGTTTTGGCTGAAGTGACAATCGTAATATCCATACCTGTGATCTTGTTCACCTTATCGATGTCAATCTCAGGGAAAATGATTTGTTCAGTGATACCCATGGTGAAATTACCTCTACCATCAAAACCCTTTACATTCAAACCTTGGAAATCACGAACGCGCGGCAAAGATACAGTAATCAAACGATCTAAAAAGTCGTACATGCGCTCTTTTCGCAAAGTTACCTTCGCACCAATCGGAACATTTTTACGCAATTTAAAGTTTGAAATATCTTTTCTAGAGAAAGTAGCTTGTGCCTTTTGACCGCTGATCTTAGTCATCTCGTCAATCGCTGAATCTACTAACTTCTTATCATTCACCGCTGCACCAATACCCTGGTTGAGAACAACTTTCTCAATGTGAGGGATTTGCATATGGTTCTTGTAGGCAAACTTCACCATCATGGCACCTACAACCTCTTCTTTGTACTTAGTCTGTAACCTTGGAACGTAGCTCATGGTCTTCTTCTTAATTATTTAATAAATTCTCCAGTAGACTTAGCGAAACGCTGCAATTTGCCGGCATCGTTCAATTTGCGGCCGATGCGCGTTGCAGTTCCACCTACTACCACCTTCAAGTTTGACAAATGGATGGGAGCTTCGATTTTCTCAATGCGACCAGTCGTGTTTTGAGCTGATGGTTTGTAGTGCTTGGTAACCAAGTTCAAACCTTCAACTACCGCGCGATTGGTTGATGGCAACACACGCAAAACCTTACCAGATTTGCCCTTATCGTCACCTGCCAACACCTGTACAGTGTCGCCTTTTTTAACGTGCAATTTTACTTTGCTATTTACTTTGTTCGCCATCTCTTATAATACTTCTGGAGCCAATGATACGATCTTCATGAACTGTTTGTCGCGCAATTCTCTGGCAACAGGTCCGAAAATACGAGTGCCTCTTGGCTCATCGTTATTGTTTAACAACACACAGCTGTTTTCATCAAAACGGATGTAAGAACCATCAGGTCTGCGCACTTCTTTTTTTACGCGAACCACAACGGCTTTTGATACCGATCCTTTTTTAACGTTGCTTCCGGGAATCGCTGCTTTAACCGAAACAACAATTTTATCACCAACACTGGCGTATCTGCGGCCTGTACCACCCAATACACGAATGCAAAGAACTTCCTTCGCACCACTGTTGTCGGCTACTCTCAATCTTGATTCTTGTTGTACCATCTTATTTAGCTTTTTCTACGATTTCTAACAATCTGAAGCGTTTTGTCTTACTCAGTGGACGAGTCTCCATGATGCGAACGATGTCGTTCTCACCACAAGTGTTGGCCTCGTCATGAGCCGTATACTTCTTGGTCTTTTTGAAGTATTTACCGTATTTAGGGTGCTTTACGTTGCGAACTACCGCTACTACGATGGTCTTATCCATCTTGGCGCTAGCAACAACACCTACGATTTCTTTTCTTGCGTTTCTTACCGTTTCCATTAGTTTTCTTGGCTTTGGTTGATTTTCCTTTCGAAGGCATTCATTTCTGCCTCTTGACGACGAGCGTTCAACTCTGTTAACATGCGCGCTACATCCTTACGAGCTCCTTTCATTTTGTGGGGATGCTCAATTTGAGAAACCGTGTTCTGAAATTTCATTTTCATTAAACGCTTCTTCTCTTCCTTGTAGCGCTCCACGAGCTCCTTATTCGAAAGCGATTTGATATCTGCGTACTTCATTGATTAGTTCTCCTCGTTATAATCTGGACGGACAACAAATTTGCAAGCGACTGGCATTTTTTGTGCTGCCAAACGCATACCTTCTTTGGCAATCTCCAAAGGTACACCTGCTACTTCAAATATGATCGTTCCTGGTTTAACAATGGCAACCCAATACTCGGGTGCACCCTTACCTTTACCCATACGTACTTCCGCAGGCTTCTTGGTGATTGGCTTATCAGGGAAAATTCGGATCCAAACCTGACCTTCACGCTTCAAGTAACGCGTTACCGCAATACGAGCTGCTTCTATCTGTCTGGCAGTAATCCATGAAGGCTCCATAGACTTCAAACCGAAACTTCCGAATGAAATCAAATGTCCACGAGTGGCGAGGCCCTTTACTTTGCCTTTGTGTTGTTTTCTAAATTTTGTTCTTTTTGGACTCAGCATAGCTTAATTCTCCTTATTAATTCTGCCTTCTACGGCGATCACCACCACGGTCTCCACCACGATTGTCTCTGCGATCAGGGCGATTTCCACCTTCACGGCGACGATCTTGTTCAACTTGAGGAGCCAAATCTACTTTACCATAGATCTCTCCTTTACACAACCACACCTTGATACCAATCTTACCGTAGACGGTTTGTGCTTCTACCAACGCGTAATCAATGTTAGCACGCAATGTATGCAATGGTGTTCTTCCGTCTTTGTACATCTCTGAACGTGCAATTTCACCACCATTCAAACGTCCGCTAATACGAACCTTGATGCCCTCAGCACCCATCTTCATGGTGCCTTGGATGGCGTTCTTGATTGCCCGCTTGTATGAAAAACGGTTCTCAATCTGCTGAGCAATGTTCTCACCCACCAAACGAGCGTCCAATTCCGGACGTTTGATCTCGTTGATGTTGATTTGAACATCTTTACCCGTGATTTTTTTAATCTCTTCGCGGATTGCATCCACTTCTCCGCCCCCTTTACCAATCACAATTCCTGGACGGCTTGTGTGTATGGTTAAAGTGATACGCTTCAAAGTTCTCTCAATCACAACCTTTGCGATACCACCTTTTGGGATGCGTACACGCAAATAATTACGGATTTTCTCGTCTTCTACCAGTTTATCACCGTAGTCCTTACCTCCATACCAATTGGAGTCCCATCCACGGATGATTCCTAAACGTAATCCTATAGGGTTAATCTTTTGTCCCATGTTTTTCTGCTATCCTTAATTATTCGTTGGTTGTGTTAACTTCCTTGTTCTTCAAACTGTCGATCACCACAGTTACATGGTTCGTGCGCTTGCGCTGACGATAACCACGACCCTGAGGAGCAGTTCTCAAACGCTTCATAACGATACCGCCGTCTACCATAATGGTCTTAACGTACAATTCGCTATCCTCCATGCGCTCACCGGTGTTGGCTTGACCCCAGTTCGCAATGGCGCTCTTGATCAACTTCGACAAGTAAATGGCGTACGTAGGTTTTTGGTTCCACTGGAGGATGTTTAATGCGCGCTCTACACGCTCACCGCGTACCACATCCGCTACCAAACGCATCTTGCGAGGCGACAACGGACAGTTTCTTAAAATTGCTTTTGCTTCCATGCCTTCAATGATTATTTACCGTGACCTTTGTATGTTCTAGTTGGAGCAAATTCACCCAACTTATGTCCTACCATGTTCTCTGTTACGTACACAGGAATGAATTTGTTCCCGTTGTGAACAGCAAACGTATGTCCCACAAAATCGGGGATAATCAAGCTTCTTCTTGACCAGGTCTTTACGACAGTCTTCTTGTTGCTGTCGTTCAGTACTTCTACCTTCTTAGACAACTTAACGTCTACAAATGGACCTTTTTTAATGGATCTTGTCATGATTTCG